>CAZJOE010000053.1:0-8236 GCA_964547555.1 uncultured Elusimicrobia bacterium
TCGCAATTCAAGCAACATGATAAATGGATCGTTGCGGAAGACATATTTATTCCGGAATCGGTCCAGGTGAAGGTCTGGACAGATGATAAGTGGTACGGATTGGATGATCCTGCGTTTGATATTTACGACGAATTAGGTCCGCTCTCAATTAACGACCAAACAGTGCCGACTTTTGGGCAATTGATTCGCGTGAAACGGATTGGCGGTCATTATCAAGTTGTGGAAAAACCGGCGGGTGTCGATGTTGAAATGAAAGGCCATCATATTCACGTGAAAGATATCGCCACCGGAAAACCCATCGAGTTTCTTTATTTTGAAAGGGGAACCTTCCAAATTCGCGGTGAACCGAAAATTACCCCGAGCTCCCTCCTTTATTTATTACTGACATCGCGATGGGTATTCCCGAGCCTGGAAAAAATCTTCGACAAAGAGAACGCGCATTTGGTGGCTCGGCAGTTGGGATGGCTGGGCATTTTCATTGAAGCCCCGGCGCTCGCTTATTTCGCTCTTCTTTCCGATTTACCGACTTTGATCACCGGCGGTTTCACCTTCTGGAGTGCGCATTTAACTTTGCAAGCTTTTCAACATGAGCACGCGACGCGCGGTTCGCCCACGTCCCATGTCTTTATCTATTCTCTCTACGCCTACATTTCATTTGGAATTTCTCATCATATTCTCTCGCCGCTTTGGATTCTTCTGCCAATCATCGCCCACCTCGCTTGGGATTTTTATTTGCTTAAACCTTTCCTTTTTAAATTTAGAAAAGCGGTGTCGCCTCAAAATATTCCGTTTGTTTTTCATGCAGAAGCTGATGGTGAAACCATTGGCGGTGCTGGAAACTCCTCAATACCAGCGCACTGGAAACCGGAGTGGCCGAAGCCGACGGATGAAGAATTACGGCAAGCGCGCGAGTTGATGAGCCTCTTGAGGTTTCCAAGGATTTCTGATCTTTTTCTTTTGAAGATTAATTTCAAATTCCCCGGCCAAGAAGTTGCGTTGTTACGGGCGATTTACTACCTCGAGCCAAACATAGCGGCAGTCTTACTAATCTCTATTCATAAGGAACACGGTGTTTGGAATGACATATTTATGAGCCCCACCGAATCTGACTTATTGGGCGCAATCCTTACACGCGGCATTCAAATTTATTCATCAAAAGAAAAAATTTTACACCAAGGAATGGAACTCATATTTCCAGATGACCTGATTAATCTGTGTATCGTTTTGGGTTATGGGGCGAAAGAAAAAGTTGAAAAAGTAAAAAAAATCATTTCACATGTCGCGGAAGATCAAGTCCCAGTACTCCTCGATCACATCGTCCGCCTGGTCTCCGATTATCCAGGGAGGGACCATCTTCATCGCGGACTCAACGAGGTTCTCCTTTCCATACCAGAAGAACGTCTTCGGACAATTTGGATGAAGGTGTCACCCCTTGTAAGATCTCATATCACAAATACGTTGGGACGTTCCATTCCCACGAATGACAATTCCCACTGGAATCCCGCATGGCCAACACCGACGGAAGATGAAATCCGTGAGGTTGAAGTAATTCTAGAGAAAATGATCAATTCCGATGGATCTGATCCGTCTGGAGATTTTCTCAAGTTCGCCGATAATAGTGGATATCCTTTGCGAGCCATGTATTTTAAATATCCCCACTTGGCGGCCTCCATCTTGGCAAATGTGAATGATCATGGGCTTTGGATATCTCGTCTTTATTGGCCTGGAAGACCCGCTTTTGAACAAGAAATTATCTTCAATATATTTAGAAGAGCTTTGATTATTTGCCGCGATAAACCATCACTTAAGTTTAAGCATCATCAAATATTATGGGGGACAAATTTATCCGGGCTTGTTAAGTTGTTGGGAATTCTTCTTGAGGGAATGCTCAAATCTAATGCCGCGAATCATTCTGGTGAAAATTTAGGACAAATTCTTAGAATTCAAAAAAATCTTTTCGAACTCATCGCTCAATTTCCACAAGAACGATTGATTCGAATTGAACCCACCTTGCCTCCAGACGTAAAAAGCTTTTTGATCTCCCACGAATTCTTGCCGGCCGCAGCCCCTGCAAATGTTGTCTCCCTATCTCATTGGAATCCCTCATGGCCAAAACCGTCGGAGGATGAAATCAAGGCGGCCGAGAAAATCATGGAAAGGTTGAATCATAACGAAACGCCGTTATCGGAATCATTTCTTGGGCGGTTGATGTATGCCCGTGTCGACAGATCAAAAATCTTCCGTGCTATTTATTATTTATCTCCCGATTTAGCGGCAGAGATTTTTTTATCTATTCAAAGTGGACATGGAATATGGATAGATATTCTGAAATCAACGATAGAGCCTGAGATTGTCGGTGAATTCGAAGCCTATTTGATGGATCGATTCCGAGTCATAGACATTGTTCCTCAAGTCGTGCGTTCGATTTCTCGCGTTCCAGGAAAAGCCACAGCCCGATTGGTTGTTCTTCGTGATGAAGAACCCAGTCGCGATAAATTAAGCAATCTTCCGCACAATATTATTCTTGCGATGGAATGGATGCCCACTTCTCATACCGATATTGGACCATTCAGAGGGCTTTTAACATTTCGCCAAGAAGCCGAGACGTCACATGCGGAGTCGCGCGCCAAGGCGTGGAAAGTCCCTCATGCTTTGTGGCCGGGAAGCGATGGGACACTGTCAAGGTTGGAAGGAAAAATCGTCACGTTCACAGTAAGTGGCGAAGACGTTTCAATAAAAGAAGCAACCGAAACCGAAGCAAAAGTTTATTTAGAAAGCGGCGAAGATCGGAACTCGATTGATGCCGTTCAATTGCCCGAGGTCACATTAGGAGAAGGGAAACTTTTCCTGACCCCTTCCGATCCGGAAATGTTGGATCCCCTTGTGGTCGGACATAAAGCCGCGTCGACCAATCAGTTGGCTCACGCGTTTGAATCCAATCCACCGGATCTTGGGGATCCCAAAATAAAACTCCAGGTGCCCAAAGGATTCGTGCTCCCTTTTCGAACTTTTTCTCGAATGGTGAAAGAGGACCAGATTTCAGAAATGTTCCATATATTAAAAGGAAAGCTCATGGGGCCTGATTCCACCTCATTGGCTGGTGATGTTGACCAGTTGAATCAATTCTTGTTGGAAAGGAATGCTTTATCTTTCCCGGCGCAATTAGAGGAAGAAATTCAACAGGCGGGAGGGCGTGATTTGTGGAAGGGCGGAGTTTTCGTCCGTACTACAACCAATGCCGAGGATTTGCCAGATCATCCTGGTTTTGGTTCGGGAGTTTATGAAACCCTCGCACATATCATGCCGGATCGGCTCGTGGATGCCATTGTTAAAGTTTATGCGGCATGTTTTTCGCAACAGGCGTTCTGGAATCGCCGGCAGTATAAAGCGGATGAGTCCAAGTTCTTTCCCGCTGTCTGGCTTGTCCCTTCGCAACCAGCTGATTATGCGTTTATGATTCAAACTTCCGATGTGTCGAACGGTGATCCGAATCGAATGATCATTGAAGTGGTGCAAGGTTTGGGAGAATCCTTGGCCAGTCATGAGCGTCGTTTTGCGGGACTGCCGACGCACATCGAGTGGAATAAACCAACTGACCAGGTCATGTATGCCACTCCCAGTGAAAAACGTTACCGGGTCGTTTTATCCGATGAAGGCGGAACGCGACTTCGCTTAACGGATCCTTCCAAGGAATTTAAGAAACACACTGACTTTGCGAAATTAACCAAGGCGTTGGCTCGTATCGGTGCGTCGACCGAATCTCATTTTAAAGGGCCGCGCCAAATTGAAGGGAACCTCAGGGAAGATCCAAACCACTCTGGTGAATGGATGGTTACCTTGTTTCAACCCCCGGCGCTTTCGCCCCCGAATGAAGTTAAGTCAACTCCGAGCTCGCTCCTTTATTTATTGCTGACTTCCCGTTGGGTGTTTCCGATTCTGATCAAATTGTTTGGAGAAGACGCGCATTTGATTGCACGGCAGCTCGGATGGCTGGGAGTTTTCATCGAAGCCCCGGCGCTGGCCTATTTCACTTTCCATTCTGATTTACCGACTCTGATCAGCGGAGGTCTTCTTTTCTGGAGCGCACATTTAACTCTGCAAGCTTTTCAACATGAGAACGCTACGCGCGGTTCGCCCACGTCCCACGTCTCACTGTCCCATGTCTTTATCTATTCTCTCTACACCGCCTGTTCTCTCTCCATTCACTACTTTGCCGCATCGCCTTTCTGGTTGTTAATTCCAATCGTCACCCATTTGGTGTGGGATTACCACCTTCTCTTAAAACTCCAACCAAGCCGAATTGCGCGGCGTGTTCAAGACGAACTTAGCGCGGTCGAGACAACCGGCCCAGCCCAAAATGAGGGGCACATCTTCGGAATCGACAAGAACGGAAAAGGGAGCGCCCGTATCAAGAATCGCAGTATGGTCTTGCTTCCAATTGGGAAATCGCAATCGACTGAGACATCGGTAGAGAGTAAGGGGTTGGCCGTGTTCGACAGATTCGAGATCAAGAGTGGAGAGGATCTTAACGCTAACTCGCATAGACGTGAACCCCTTGCTCAACAAACAAGTAAGGGATATTCCGTCGATGCGATTTATGAGAGGCCCGGTTTAAAACATGAACCAAGTTTTTACCGTGAGCCAGCACGCAACTTCGTCCAAATGCGACCCATTGATTCGGATAGCGTCGCGCCAGTTCAAGGTAATTTGCAGCCGCCCAATCTAAAGCAACGTCCCAGTAGGACGACGCTGGTCTGGGGGCTGGATATAATTTTTTCTTTTTCATCTTTCTTCTCCGGACTGAGGAAGGGGAGAAAACTTCTGTTCAAAGTCGGGCGAAATCGTACCAACCTTCAGTCGGAGCGTCAAGCACGCGCAATACTCGGAACCTTGGCTTCGGTTGTACAAAGTGAAGCTTCCCCTGCTTCTCTTCCATATCTCTTCTACCTCCGCTATCTGTGGGATGGAAAAAGTGAACCTCCCACCTGGGCCAAGCTGGTTTTTGGAGTGATGGGTGCGATCGGCGAATGGATTGGGCTTGTCCTTCTCAAACGAAGTTTAGATGCATCGATGCCGTCTCTCATGGCAAGCGGGATAGTTTTTTCGTTGTTCGTGCTGATCTATTTTTTGCTGCATGGGGTCCTCGCGAAAATGATCACGCACAAATTCGGCACAGCCGCGCCGCCCATTGCGAATTTCAAAGGCAATGCCGTTGTTTTTCTTTTCTACGCGCTCACACTTTCCATATTCCCTTCTCACGAACTCGCTTCCATTCTTGTCCCTCTCGTCATCCACGTAATTTACGATACAACTCGCCTTTGGCCGCGATCGGACCCTTTTAAAAAAATCCGGCATTCAAATCTGATATTTTTAAAATGGATCTTAAAAAGAAAAATCGATTCAACTCATTTTGGATTTAGCGCGGTAATGTTGCTGCTCATTACGCTTGCTGACCAATCTTTTTTACATTTCCGATTTATTTCCCGAGCCCCAGGATCGTATTTAAATTATTTGGATTGGGCGAACGACTTCACTCTCCCATCGGCCATCTTGACGTTTTCGATGGTTTTGTTGTCATTTAGACCTAATAAAAGATTGGATAATTTTATTCTTTCTCGCTCCCATCTTGTGGTTGGATATTGCTTTACCTTCTTGGAATTTATGGGCCCCTTGATTAGAAAAAGTCCCAAATCACTGGGTGCAACATTCGTCTGGCAAGACTTGGTCGCCATTTGGGCAGCCGTGGCGGTAAGTTACGGGATTCATTCTTGGTTTGTTAATCGCCGATTGAGGGACGGGGAGCATGGTACCGGTCCTCAAGGGGACCCCTTAGATAAGCCCAAGCCACCTGCCGAAGGAACTGTGTCCCCTTCAGAACCGGTACCAAATTCCCAAATGCAATCCGCGATTTCAAAAATTGCTTCGTTAATTCTTGTTGTTGGGATAACCCTTTTTCAATTCACACCCTTATTTAAGAAACACGATTATTTGAGAGCGATCTCCATGATTCCCGTTGCGGTATCTTCAGCAGTTCCAAAAAAACGAAAGAGAAAATCCATTTTTATGGACGACATTCTCGCGAAGTTGGATACAGCGGATAAACAAGTGTTGATAGATATTCTTCGCTCTGATGTTGTGAGCCCCTCAACTGTCGCAATGGATTCCGTGAAACGCATCAATGACACCATCCCCCAGTTTAGTTCTCGTGAATATTCTTATGGAAATGATGTGAAAGACCTCATGAAAACGTTGACCATCCTCCGAGAAGACCATGCATTAGAAGAAAGCTTAAAAAAGTTCATCGAGTTATTTAGAAGGATTGAAAAAGAGATCGGTAAAAATATCGACAAGCTTAAGTCTGATCGATCGAACTCTCTATTGAAGGGGAAAACTCAAAAACATATCGATGATTTAAATGGCGCAATTAATCAATTCGGCCCAGTAAAACAAAGGCACATCAAAAATCAAGGACAGGCGAAGCACTATATTTCACAGGAATTGATGCCCTTGAAAGGCAATCTTGTTGTTGAAAGGTTCCGAGATGCAGAAAGCGATTTCAAACGATTATCTAAAGTGGTTGAGAAAATTATATTGATAGTCGAAAACGGAGAATTCTCGAATTTTAAAGCTTATACCGAAGGAACTGTGTCCCCTTCAGAACCGGTACCAAATTCCACAGCAGAAGCGATATCACAAGGTCACAATAAAATCAAAAAAACAATCACAGTCAAGCTTGATGCGGGTATGCATGCACGCCCCATTCTGGTGTTATTCGCATTCTCCTGTGGCGCAAAGGATTATTTAAATATCGAAATTAAGGTTAAGAGAAAGGGTGAAAAAGATTTTGTTTTGACTGATAGAGATGCATTGGGTTTGATTGGACAAATAACAACTCCAAAAAATAAACAACTCGAAGTCGAAATTTCCGGAAGCTATTCATCAGCTGACTTGGAGCGGGTTGTTGGGGCCATAGCCAACATTGCTTCGGTCGAGCAACATACACTTACCTCTAATTTCGCTTGGGTTCAAAGGCACCTCGGTGGAGTTATAGCTTTCAAGAAAAAACTAGAAAACGCTTCTTCTCCCAGTTCCCTTCTCTATCTGATCCTCACCTCCGTCTGGATCTATCCGTTCCTCCCCCGAAGTTGGAAAGAAAATGACAACCGGATACTTCGTCATGTGGGATGGTGGGGAACCATTGGAGAGGTGGTCATGTTGGCGGGTGCAGTGACATTCCCTGCTGAGCCGAGTGCCACTTTCTTTTTTTGTTATGGACTTTTATTTTGGCTCGCTCACATGCTGCTTCTTCTTTTTCAACATCCTCATGCGACCCGAGGGTCGCCACCTTTGATGTCGATGAAAAATTCTACTGATGCCTTAATCCCTTACTATATCTATCTCGGCTACCATTTTTTCTGGTTCTTCATTAATATCTTCCACCTCCCACCTTTGTTGTTGATTGTTCCAGGAATCATCCATCTCTCTTGGGATTTTTATCTGCTCATCTGGCCAATAATTAAAGACAAAAAAACAACTCCTGATTTGGTTGTTTCGGTCAATCACCAGATCGCTCGTCCCGTGATATTCCAGGACGACGAGGGGCGGGATGTCCATATCCTGAGACTCAAAGGAATTTCTGCTGAGGTGTTGGAAAAACTTCTTCCATTCATTTATTTAGAGGATAAACAAATAAAACGCGAGGACGATCTCTTTTATGTTTGGGACGATGAAGGCCCGGTCTTTTTTGGAACCAATATAAAAATTGTTCCCGATGATCTAGATGGAGCACTCAGATTGGTGGAGTTTGAAAAGGGAATGGATTTCTTTAGATCGATCGGGATGAAATTAAACGAGAGGACTTTTTTCGGGGCTGTCATCAAGGGGGTTTCTGGTTCTCGTCTTGATCAAGCTCAAAATGCTCTTTTAAGATACTTGTCTACAACCGGTGCAATCGTATGCGTCCATGCTGAGTCAAATATTCTTCAAGTACAACACGGGCAGAACAGCGACGGCCATCTCACCTCTCTTCGGCTCTATGCCGAGAAGCGCCCGGCTAAAACCACTCAGGAAGACGGGCTCACCATTGCCGAGATCGATGCCAAAATGGACCGGGTTGGATTTCCTGAGATCAAGTTCCTCTGGCAAAAATTCAAGAAGATGGGCATCAAACTCGCGGACATCGATGAAGCCGGCCTCGAACGATCACGGCACAAACATTTAAATTCTGTTTTATCTA
>CAZJOE010000054.1:0-8203 GCA_964547555.1 uncultured Elusimicrobia bacterium
ACTTATCTTCGGCAAACAGCTTTGATTGTGATCATGGCCCAGATGGGATCCTTTGTTCCTGCGGAAAGCGCCACCCTTGGTTTGGTGGACAGAATTTTTACTCGCATCGGCGCCTCCGACCGGTTGTCTCAAGGACAATCCACGTTCATGGTTGAAATGAAAGAAGTTGCCACGCTTTTGGCTCAAACCAGTCAACGAAGTTTGCTGGTGCTCGATGAAGTGGGACGGGGAACCTCCACTTATGACGGGGTTTCCATTGCGTGGGCTGTCGTGGATTATTTGGTGAAAAAGGCTGGTGCGCCTCGGACCCTTTTCGCGACACATTATTTCGAACTGACCCAATTGGCGGACACATTGCCTGGTGTTTTTAATGCTCATGCCACCGCGAAAGAATGGCCCGGGCCCGATGGTCGCAAGCAAGTGGTGTTTTTGTATCAGATCATGCCCGGTCCCGCCGACCGGTCTTATGGAATCCATGTGGCTGAAATGGCCGGCTTGCCGGACACTTGTGTAGAACGGGCGCGGGAGATTATGCAGGAATTGGAAACCGGCACTCATAATTTATCCGAGAAATCTTCGGGCCTCAAAATAAAACAGCAATTGGATTTTTTTGGCGAACATCCCATTGTCGAAGAAATAAAAAACATCAAGCTCGATGAAATGACGCCGCTTGAAGCGCTCAACACGATTGCCCAATTGAAAAAGAAAATCAAATGACCTGCCGGATCAAACAACTGCCTGAAAATTTGGTCGCCCGCATCGCCGCCGGTGAAGTGGTGGAGCGGCCGGCTTCCGTTTTAAAAGAGCTGATCGAAAACAGCATCGATGCGGGAGCGACGCAAATCTCTATTGAGATCCAAGGCGCCGGTCGCACCCTTCTTAAAGTTTCCGACAATGGGTCCGGCATGACCAAAGAAGAAGCGCATCTTTCTTTGCGTCGCCACGCCACTTCTAAGATTTCTGAATACGAAGATCTCGAGAAACTTCACACTTTCGGATTCCGGGGCGAAGCGCTTCCCAGCATTTCAGCGGTGTCCCGTTTCCGTCTCGTGACGCGGACCCAAGAAGAAGAATCGGGGTGGGAGCTTCAGTTGGAAGGGGGGAAGCTCGCCAGTGAAAAACCGTTCGCGCGAGAACAGGGCACCACCATTGAAGTGCGCGATTTGTTTTTCAACACGCCGGCCCGGTATAAGTTTTTAAAAGCCGATTTCACCGAGCGAGGGCAATGCTTGCGGGTCATTGAAGAAATGGTCTTCAGTTCGATCGGCGTTGGATTCGACGTGCGTATCGAAGAAGCCAAGCCGCTTATTTTCCAAGCGGGATCGACTTTGGCCGAGCGAATCCAATCCGCCTGGGGTTCTAAATGGCAGTCCACCTTGATGAAGGTGGGGGCCGCTGAAAAACATGTTTCTGTTTCCGGTTTTGTCTCTCATCAAGACGCCCACGTGGCCACGCCCAAAAATCAATTTCTCTACATCAACAAAAGACCCGTCCACAACCGCCGCTTAACCCGGGCTATTTATGACGCTTATGCCGGGCAATTGTTTGTGGGTCGTCATCCCGCCTGGGTTCTTTTCCTTGAGGTCAATCCGCAAGCGGTGGACGTGAACGTTCACCCCTCCAAGCGGGAAGTGAAGTTGGCGTTTGAGAGTGAGATTTATGGATTTTTAATGAACGCGGTTAAACGGTCGCTGGAACAGTCACCGGTGGCGTCTTTGATCACCCAAAAGGGGTCAAGTCTCCAGTATTCAGTATTGAGCGATAAGAAGTTCAAGGTGAGGGACTCAATTCTTTCAATACTGAATACTGGAGACTTGACCCCTTCCTCGGGCGCGGAACCCCTCACTCCCTGGATGCCTGAACTCGCGCCGCTTAAAAACCAAACCTTTAGAGCCATCGCACAATTGGACAATATGTTTGTCCTTTCCGAAGGGCCGGAGGGACTGGTCATTGTGGATCAACACGCGGCCGCTGAAAAAGTGGTGTATGAAAAATTAATGGCGGACCGGAAAGCAGCGGCGCCGGAAACGCAAATGCTGTTGGTCCCCTTCACCTGGGAAGTGGCGGTGTCCTTGGTGCCGGTGGTGCAGAAAAAGATTTCCGAACTGGCCTCGTTTGGATTTGTGGTGGAACCCTTTGGAGGAAACTCTTTTGTCGTCAAAGGGTATCCGAGCGTGTTGGGTGAAAAGTTTGATCTTCTTTCTTTGTTGGATGGAATGACCGATTTCGTCGGAGAATCCTCCGATCCCAAAGGCGGACTCGAAAGAAACTTTGAACACAAACTGGCGGCCTTGGCCGCTTGCCGCGGTTCCGTTCGAGCGGGGGACCCACTCGACCTCAAGTCGTGTCAGCACCTGTTGGATCAGCTGGTCCGCTGCGACGCTCCCCATACCTGTCCTCACGGCCGTCCCACTCTGGTTCAAATGTCCTATCAAGAACTTCAGCGCCGCTTCCGCCGAATATAATCTTGGTATAATCCCCTCTCATGTTAATCATCGCGAAGTTCTTAGCCAAAATCATTTCCGTTCTCAACAGCGAAATCTCTCCTCGGCAAATTGCCGCGGGGTTTGCTTTTGGGGCCATCGTGGGGTTGTTGCCGGTTAGAGGGTTGCTTCCTTATGTTCTGACTCTTCTCTCCTTAATCATCAATGTCAATCTGGTCTCGATGGCTTTTGCGGCGGCACTTTTTAAGATTATTAGTTTCGCGTTAGATCCCTTGGCCAATACCATTGGATTTAAAGTCCTCGCCGAAATCCCCGGCCTCAAATCATTCTGGACCGAGCTTTACAACATGCCCTTGGTCCCTTACACCCGGTTTAACAACACGATCGTGATGGGTAGTTTGATCTTGGGAATCCTTCTTTTTATTCCCCTCTATGGAATGGCCAAAGTCGGTGTCATGCGGTACCGAACCAACTTGAGAGACAAGTTTATGAAGTTCAAGATTGTTCAAGTTTTAAAAACCAGCGCCCTGTGGCGCTATTACGAATCGTTTCAAAACGCGCGCGGCCAATGAAAAATCTCCTTTCCTTTATACGATGGAAGTTCGTGATTCCCGCTAGTATCTTGGTGGCGTCTGTTTTGATTTTCTTCATCGTTTTTTTTGATCCGATCTTGGCGCAGTCCATCGAATGGGCCGGGAGTCGGATCAACGGCGCCAAAGTAAATGTCTCGGGCCTCCACACCAAGCTTTTTCAAGGCCGTCTCTCCATTGGAAACCTTCAAGTGACCGATAAAGAACACACCATGAAAAATATTCTGGAAGCGGGTCCTTTGGCCTTTCAGTTAAGTTTTTACGATCTCTTTTCTAAACGGGTCATTATCCCGGAAGCTTCTTTTGGAGGACTTCAGTTTAATACCGATCGCAAGAGCGATGGAAAACTCACCTTCCCACCTAAGAAAAAGAAAGACGAGAAACCCAGCGCCGCCGAGAAGCTGGCCGAAAAATACAAAGATCAATTCCAAGTGAATCTCGGTGAAATGAAAACGGATGCCAAATCGAAAATTGAATTTGATGCCAAAGATCTGGCCCTTACCAAACAAGCCGACGCGTTAAAAGTTAAAGCCGACAGTCTGCCCGACGAATGGAAGCAGAAAGTGGACGGACTCAATATCAACGAACGGCTTAAAACGGTCGAAGCGCAGGTAAAGGAAATTGAAAATACGTCAACGAAAGGAAACGACGCTTTAACCTCGATCCCTGAGGGGCTGAAAAAACTCAAACAAGTGAAATCTGATTTGGAGCAAATTAAGTCGGACCTCAAAAATTCCAAGGAGACTCTCACTTCTGATGTAAAAAACTTGAAACAAGGCATCACGGGGCTTCAAGACGCGAAGAAAAAAGACATGGACGATCTTCTTTCTCGCCTTAATCTGGATTTTGCCAATCCCAAGCGGCTGATTGACGGAATGATGGGCGGCGCCATTTTAGGAAAAGTTAAAACAGCGCTGCACTATGTTGAAGTCGCTCGGAAATATTTGCCGTCCAAGAAAGATGAGGAGATTCCACCCAAGCCGCGCAGCGGAGGAATGGATATCGAGTTTCCCAAGCCCGCTGCTCCGCCTCGCTTCTGGCTGAAGAAAGCTTCTTTGTCTGGAATCTATCAGGATGTTTCGGCGTCGGGCGTGCTCACTCATCTCACTTCAAGTCCCAGCCGGATTGGAAAACCACTTTTCGCGGACATGAAAGGAACCAAAGGCTCTAACCAATTTTTGGCGGAAATTCTTGCCGACCATACCACTGATATTTCCAATGACAGTTTGTCACTTCAAGCCAAAAATTTGAGCGTCACGAAATTGATTCAAGATGGACAACTCGCTGCAGCGATTAAAGAAGGAACGGGAGATTTGTCCATGGCGATGGCTGTTTCGGGAGATGATCAGATCAGCGGTTTTGTGCGTATGGACATGCAAAAATTAATTTTGGATGAAACCACTTTTTTAACCCAAATGAATATTCCCATGTCAGGCAATTTAAGCCGCGAAGATGGCATTAAGGCCGATTTCGCGAAAAACATCGCTCGCGGGCTGGGGAAAATGGCCGATATCCAAGTGAAAGCCGAAATCGGGGGGACATGGGCCGATCCTTCAATCCGGCTTTCTTCGAATTTAGACGACATGATTAAAAAGATCGTGAAGGATTCTTTCGGGAGTGTCGTCGACGGACAAAGAAAAGAATTGGAAGCCAAGTTGGATTCAATCCTTGTTTCCCGGAAAGCTGAATTGGACCAAAAAGCCGCGGGACTTCAAGCCAAGGTGAATGATCTTTTGGGCGGTTTGGACTCGAAAGTCCAAGAGCAAATTAACAAGTCATCCAAAATTAGTTTGGGCGGCGGTGATGCCAAGTCAGGTCTCCCACTCAAAGTTCCCTCCCTGGACAAACTGTTTAAAAAATAGCTGATAATCATCAGTTTTAGACGTTTCTCCCTCCTGGAAAATACCGCTTACCAGTCGTAAGCTCTCCCTTATGAATGAGAGCGCCGTGCCCTTACCGTCCGTCCACATCAGCGATTTTGAACCGATTCCGTCCGATGTTATCTCCCTTCTCCCTGCCGGCCTGGTTAATAAGCAACTGGTTATACCTTTAAGAAAAGAGAACAACCGCTTGATTGTCGCGGTCGCAAAAACGGATGGAGTCATTAAGCCGGAAGGATTGGCTTTGGTAACGGGATGCCAGGTTGACATGGTCCTTGCTCCCGCGAAAGAGATCACCGATTTTATCGCCAAGCATTATTCTGGTCCCGCGCCGAAAAGCTTTTTCATGATTCCCTCTGAAAATATTATTCCCGCTCCAGCGCCCGTGATTCTTCAAGATGCCGTGCAAGACCCGGATCCCAATGACACCATCAGTTTATTTGATCCCGAGACGGCTTCCCTACTGGATCTCAATGTTTCCGCCTTGGTAGAGCCGGAGTCACCCGCGGTCCCGGACGTGCCGGCCCCAACGGTGTACGAAACCTTGGCTCCAAGCATGGGGGTTCCTCCTGAAGTGTTGAAACTGATCACGGATGCTGTCATCAGTCGGGCGTCTGAGGTTTTGTTGAACATCCGGAAAGACAAAATGGAATTGCGCCAGCGACTTCGCGGGACCTATGTATCGATGGATCCAGACAAAGAAAGTTTAAATCTTGAACAATGGGGCGCGGTAATCGGTTGGCTTAAAACCGTCGGTGAAAAGGAAGCGGTGGAAGACGCCGAATGGACTGAATTTCGCAAAGAGATAAAAATCGGGGACGACTTGTATGCGGCCCATTTCTTTTTAACGGAGGGGAAAGACTCCAAAGTTTTGACGATGCGGCTCCGTTCCCAAAAAGAATCGGTGTTTTCTCCGAGCACGTGGGGAATGGATCCTTCTCAAATAAGAATACTTAACGAATTTTTGGACCGGAAACAGGGATTTATTTTGTTCGCGGGAGCGGAGCGCGAAGGACTCACTGGAAACCTCCACGCTTGCGCTCGCCATTTGGCCACTCCCAAACGCCATGTGGTGGCGGTGGAGCCTTATAAGGAGTCGTGGCTTTCGGGGATCGACCAATATTTTTCAAAAGGCGACCCGGTCCTTTTTAATCAAATGCTTCAAGTGGGATTCAAGCATGAGCCGGATGTTCTTGTCGCGAATCCTTTGGAACGGCGGGAACAGTTTGAAATGTGTTTATCGGAAGCGTTAAAAGGGCGGCTCATCTTAGGCCGGTCTTACGCGTCGGACTGTGCGGATGCCTTGGTCCAATTGGCCAGTATGGGCGTGGAACCTTATTTGGTGGGTTCAGGCATCACCGCTGTCATTTCCAAGCGAACGCTTCGGTTAAATTGTCCGGTCTGTCAGACCAAAGACTCCACCGCGAAAAGCCAAGCCCGTGAAATGGGAATTCCAGATGCCATGCAGCCATCTTGTTTTTATGTTTCCAACGGGTGTGACACTTGTAACCACACGGGGTTCAATGGGGAAACGGACATTTTCGAAATTCTTTCCATGACCACCGAAATGAGAAACATTTTCAATAAAGATGTCCGGGTGGAAACCATTCGCGCCCACATCAAATCTTCGGGTCTCCTGACCCTCCGTCAAGTCGCGCTTCACAAAGCCATCAACGGCCAGACCTCCCTAGCTGAAGTTGTAAGAACAACCCCCAAATAAAACCCTTGGATCAGGGAATCCCCTATGGCCCCGCGTCTTGTTCCTCGGCGCGACCCGAGATTCGTTACAAGAGATTTACAACTTCTTAAGACATAATTAAGCCCAAAAATATATCCTGGAGCCCTTAAAATGTATTCGGAGGATTCGTCGGATGCCGTTCCAAAAAAAACACCTTCTCCCCGCTCTTGCGCGGCTTGTTCTGATTGTTTTTTGCAGCAACATCGCTTTCGCTCATAAACCCCAAGAAAATGTCTGGAAGGACCGGGCCACCCAACTCGCGTCTTTGCCCGCGGACTTGCGTTCCACCGGTTTTCATGATTTAAACCGCCCCCAACTCCAACAGGAACTCATTCAGCGCGTGCCTGGTTTAAAAACTTCGCTCAACGGTCTTTCAAAAGACTTGATCCAAAAGAAAAGAAACTTTCTTTCTGCCGTTTATTCCAACCTTCCCGACACCTTTTTGTCCCATGTTAATGTCCGAGAAGTTTCATCCGTTAAGGGCCCGCTTTCAGTGGTGTTGTTGGAAGACGTCCACCTTAATAAGGAAGCCCAGTTTCATCTCTCCGGCGCCATCAAATCTTTTGGAGAAATGAACCGGCCGGTGGTTGTCGGATTGGAAGGAGCGGAAGGAGAAACTCTATACGATGTGTGGAAGTCTTTGGAAAACAAGGAAGTGGCGGAACAAGTCGCCGATGCGTTTTTTGAAATAGGCGAAATCTCGGGTCCCGCGCATGCCGGGTTCACTTCCTCCCATAATCTTCATTTCGTCGGTATCGACAAGGCCAGCCTTCATGCGGGGAACGTTCAAGCCTACCAAGACTCCAAAGCGGCGAAACCGCGCGTCGTTAAGCAACTCGCAAAACTCAATAAAAATTTAATCGCGAATAAAGCCCGCCTCTTCTCAGACGTTCTAAAAATATTTGATCAAAAAGTTCAGAACTATCGTGAGGGAAAGATGTCTCTTGCTGAATATGTAAAGAGTCTCGCGGCGGCCACTCCTCCTTCACTTAATGTCCAAATCTTTCTTGAAGCTTACGCGATGGAAACTTCTTTTGACTTTAACCAGATTGAAAGCGAACGGGCGCGGGTTCTTGCCGCGTTGGTTGAAGCGCTCAATGAAAAGGACTTGAGCCGTCTTTTGCAAGCCAGTCTGGCTTATCAACAAGGCCACCTCACTTTTGCCGAATACTACAGCCACCTTCGCGAAACTTGCCAGTCCCACCACGTTGATTTAAGGACCGCTCCGCAGTTCGATAAATATATTCAATATGTTCTTTTAACCGACGGAATCAAAACCGAAGAACTCTTTAAAGAAATCGTTCAGCTGGAAAAATCTGTTTACGCCAAATTAGCCACGGAAGACTCGCACCGCGCCCTCATCGCCCAAGACCGCCATCTTTATCTCACTAGTCAGCTCATTGAATTTTCTCTCACGAGTGACCAATGGAGTGAGTTTAAATTCTCAGACCTCAGAACCCCGATCTCAGATCTCAAGCCGTTCAAAGATTTTTATGAAATCGCCGACCAACGTTCTCACGCTATGGTGGCTCATCTTACCGCTCAGGCCTC
>CAZJOE010000055.1:0-1771 GCA_964547555.1 uncultured Elusimicrobia bacterium
ATGCGCCGCCACCATATACGCGATGGCGGTGGGGCAAAGTGCAGCGGCGACAAGAGCGCCGGCGGTTGAAATAAAGCCATCCAGCACCACCGGCTTTTTGTGGGCCGCCGCTCCCAAGATCAAGCCCGCGATACCGCCGATCTCGAACCCGCCCACTTTTGCAAGAAGGTCCAGCCCGTCCGTCGGATCGGGACGGTTAAGAGCAAGCGCGCGCTCGATCACCGAGATTTTATGATGGCGCTTTTTTTCGTCGAGGCCGGTCCCATTTCCAGCGATCTCAGACACGGGACGTCCCGTAACGGCGGCACCGATGGCGGCGCTTGGAGTCGTATTGCCAATACCCATGTCGCCGGTGCCAATCACATCTGCCTCAACCGAAAGCGATTCTGCGATTGCGATACCGGCTTCAACGGCTTCCCGCGCTTGTTGGCGGGTCATGGCGGGCCCGCGTGCGATGTTGGCCGTACCTGGCAAAATTTTTCGGGAGAGGATCGATCCATCTTTAACAAGATCCATGAGATCTGACTTCACGCCCATGTCAACCACAATCACGCGGCAGTTAGAAACGTGCGCTATGGCGTTAACGCCCGCACCGCCGCGCACAAAGTTCCGCACCATCTGGCCCGTCACTTCAGATGGATAAAGACTCACGCCTTCTTCCGTCACTCCATGATCCGCAGCCATGGTGACGATGACCTTTCGCATGACGGGTGGCGGAACTTGGCCAGTGATGGCAGCCAGTTCTTCCGACAAATCCATGAGACGACCGAGAGCCCAATAAGGCATGGTGAGCTTCTCGAGCCGGGCATGGGCTCGAGTCCTGGCGTCTTGGTTGATCGGCGTGATGCGGGCCAGTGTTGTTTCAAGCGAGATCAAGGGGACCTCCCTTCAAATACATCGGCAATCCACAGGCCATGAACGCCACATGATCAGAGGCGGCGGCCACTGTTTGGTTACATCGGCCTGCGAGATCGCGGAAAAGCCTCGTCATCGGATTGAAAGGAACGATGCCCAAACCCACTTCGTTCGAAACGAAAATCAGCGAGCCGTTCTGGCCCTGAGCTTTTTTTATCAGGGATTCGCATTCCGCAGATACCATTTCCTCGGTGATCGTCCGCTCGAGTGCTTTCTCGCGTTTCAGCAAGTTGGCGACCCACAGCGTAAGGCAATCGACCAAGATCACCGGTTCTTGAGCGAGTTTCTCAAGCGCCCCACAGAGGTCCACCTTTTCTTCAAGCGTTTTCCATATGGCCGGATCTCGCCGGGCGCGGTGTTTTTGGATGCGGGCTTTCAGTTCATCGTCTGACTCAGGGCATGTGGCGACAAAGGTTCGCGGACCCTCCAGCGACTCGGCCAGTGACCGCGCAAATTCGCTTTTGCCGCTTCGCGCGCCGCCCGTAATGAGGAATATTTTTCTCATGATGTACCTCGTTTGTTGGGAATATTTTGTGAAAGGCTTTCCAGCGCCGCTCCCGTGGAATGAAGTGTCAACCTGAGCGCGGCTCCGTATCCGATACGAAAAGAAAAAAGAGTGACGAACGGTGTTTTGAGATAAAGACTCAACAGTCCACGGATCACGCCGCCGTGTGCGACGACGATAAGCACCTGTGCGCGTGACCTCTCGATTTTTTTGCGTACGCGCTCGAGACGCCTCCGAAATTGGGACAAGCTCTCACCGCTCGGAAATCGAAAGCGCGCCTCACCCGCCAACCATCGACGGGCGCTTTCGGGGTGGCGTTTGCGCGCTTCATCGAATGTCAATCCCTCCCAC
>CAZJOE010000055.1:1871-4058 GCA_964547555.1 uncultured Elusimicrobia bacterium
CCCACAAAACCGATGGGCCCGCAGAGCGACACAACTCCGCCAATCATGGCGGAAACAGATAAAAGAAGAAGTCCGCGCGCCCGCTGAACATTCACTCCACGACTGAGCGCCAATTCCTCACCGGAAGCGAGTTGGTTCATTTCCGAGCGCAGAAGAAACACCACAATCATCCCGGGCCCTGCGAAAAGAAGGGTCGATCCGACCGCGCCAAAACCCACGGTTTCAAGCGCCCCCATCAGCCACCGCATCAAGCGGAACGCATCCGTGACGCTGCTGACGTATTGGATGAACAGAATAAGGCTGGAGAAAGAAAGGCTCACCGCCACGCCAGCCAACAAAAGCGTGGCCGTTGACGGCGCGCGGCGAAAGGATGATATCGAGTGGACGAGGGCGATCGTGGCCACCGCACCGAAGAAGGCCGAGACAGGCAGCGCCGGTATTCCAAATACAATCAGCGGCAGCGCCAGCCGCAGATGAATCGCCGCACCGAGCGATGCCCCACTGGAAACCCCGAGCGTGTAAGGGGAAGCGAGGGGATTTCGAAACACGGCTTGAAATGCCACTCCGCCCAAGGAAAGCGCCGCCCCGGCCACAAACGCCAAAAGCATTCGTGGCAGTCGGAGTGTAAAGAAGATGTCCTGATTCAAACCCGGCCTCAAAATATCCATCGGTGAAATGAACCGAAGCCCAATGAAGGGAGACGTGAGCACAACAGCAACAGCGATGCTGACCATCAGGACGATTGGAAAAAGGTTCGGTTTCTTCACGGCGCGATCTCGGGCACGGCGATCTGCAGGTCTGGCCGGCCCGGCCAAGCGGCCATTCGGAAAGGAAGGCCATAAACGCGGCGGAGAATTTCCGGAGAGATGGCGGCTTTGGCGGGGCCGTCAAAAACAATTTCTCCTTGGTCGAGTGCGATCACGCGGCCACCATATAGAGACGGGCTGTTCAAGTCGTGGGTGGCACAGATGAGCGTGCGTCGATTATTGTGGTTAAGGCCCGCTAAAAAAGAAAGTACCTCGACGTGATGTCGGGGATCGAGACAGGCAGTAGGCTCATCCAAAAGAAGAATCTCGGTTTCCTGGGCGAGAGCCGCCGCGATAAACACGCGCTGGCGTTCGCCACCGCTCAACGTGTCCATCAAACGGTCTGCTAAATCGATCGTTGAAGTTTCTTCAAGGGCGCGCTTCGCTGCAATTTCGTCACTCCGGGTCGGACCGGAAAAGCGAGGAAACCGTGGATAGCGGGCCATGAGCACGAATTGAAAACACGTGAAGGGAATCGGTCCGCCGGTTGCTTGCGGCACATAACTGATGTGACTTGCGATTCCACGCCGGGAATAATCTTTGAGGTCCCGTCCGCAGAGACGAATCGTTCCCGCCTCTCCCTGCACAATTCCGAGGATCGATCGAAACAGCGTCGTTTTGCCGGCGCCGTTGGGACCAATTAGCCAGATCATCTCGCCTTGGTTAATTGATAAAGAAACATCTTTCAAAAGAAGCGCCTTATTCCGCTCGACAGATAATTTATCGATGACAATCAGCGGGTTCATGGATGCTCCTTCCCATCCAAGATTTTTGCGAAGCGTTCACCCAAAAGCAGGAGGCGCGGGCCCGGAACCACGAGCTCCGAGCCTGAAACCATGAATACCCGGTTTTGTTGAGCAGCGCGGAGCGAGACAAGGTTTTTCCATGTATCAAGTGTTGCCTCTCGCCGTTTTGGCATCCCGTCGGATTCACCGGCTAAAAGAATCACAACGTCAGGATCAAGCCGCAGAATTCCCTCGGTTGACAAAATCCGGTAGCGCTCGCCGCCCGCGGCATTTTCGCCACCCGCTGCCTCAAGCAGATCGGCGAAGATCGTGCCCTTTCCTGGGACCATCATCTCCAAGCGACCAGAACCCGAGGTCCGATCGAATCCCATGAGTACGCGCGGCCGGCGTTGTCCTACGTGAGATAACCTTAGGTGGGAGAGTCGCGATTCGATTTCTGCGGCCAAACGATCCCCGGCAGCCGGATCACCGCCGATTTCAGCAATAGTGTGAATAGAGGCCAGGATTCCATTAATGGAGTTGTGGTCCAATTGAACGATGCGGATATGTAGCTTCTGAAGCGACAGAACCAAATCCGCATGTTCTGAAAGAAGAAAGACCACGTCCGGATCGAGTGACCGGATCGCTTCAAGGCT
>CAZJOE010000055.1:4158-8198 GCA_964547555.1 uncultured Elusimicrobia bacterium
CCGTGGCCGCCGGAAAGGTCGAAAAATCCAAATCCTTTCTAGGACCAACATAGATAACGGAAACGATTGCGTCTGATCGCTTGGTTAATGGTGTGTTCAGAGATAATGATGCCTTGTAGCGCGCGCGTCTAATGAGTTCCTCTCCTGTCCTGTTGTCCCTGGTATTCATCGCCGTGTGAGAAAGACGGAGTGTTGAACTGCGCCAAGTTTGCACAGAAGCAAATGACTCCACCCCATCCGACAGCGCTGAGGCGATGTTTTTGTATTTGAGAGCACCGCTGTTGTATTCGATCAGGTTGTTAAAATCGTTTCGGAAGTAAGTCGATCCGAACGAAATACGCCCTTCGAAAAGGGATTGATTGAAACCAGCGTCCCAGCCTACGCTTTCTTCGGGGCGGAGAGCCGGATCACCGAAGGAAGAATACAGTTGGAAGAGAGTCGGACTCTTGAATCCTGTCCCGTAACTGCCGGAAAATCGCGTCCCAGATTTGTCAACGAGATAAGAAGATCCGACTCGATACGTGCCTTGGGACCCGAACTGATCATGTTCATCAATCCGTCCGCCGAGAGACGTCGACCAACCGGGTAGGAACTTCAACGTGTTTTCTCCATAGATGGACCGTGTACGCGCCGCCCGTTCGGCAAAATTACTGGTGAAGGGACCGAAGGCGCTCTGAAACTCGGATGTCGAATCTCCCTGTTCATCTCGGTATTCGGCACCCAATGTAAGCGCGATGCGTTTGTGCAGATACAAATCATTCTGCCAATCGATCCTTTTACTTCGTCCGTTGAACTCACTTATCGACGAATCTTGGGGATGATCAACATCGATGTCATTTGTGAATGTTCGCTTGTGTCCGGTGTAAGAGATGTTGACTGTCGGTTCCCAGCGGCCGTCAAAAAATGAGAACTTCGACTTTTGGTCAGCCACCAATTCTTTCGCTTTCGCCCTGTAATTAGGATCGTCTCCCCCCGCCCCGCCAAAGTTATCCAACGCACTCTTTGCGTCGGTCGCATGGATCAGAAAGGAAATATCGGATGTTGGCGTCGGATGAAATCCGACACGAACTAACCCTGAACGATTCTGATACGGATCGTTTTCATTATTGCCAAGTCGGCTTGAAGCCTGTGAGATCCCAGCGGTGTCCAGTGCGGAGACACCAATTAAAAAATCTGACTGACTATTTCCACCGCTAGCCGTGGCGCGGCCCAAGGTTGTCTTCTGACTTCCGCCTTCAACGGATAAAGAGGCCTGCGCTGGGCCGTTGCCGCGTTTTGTGAACAAGTGCACGATGCCACCGAGCGCACTTGACCCATAAAGGACAGACTGGGGTCCACGACTCACTTCAATTCGATCAATATTGTCGGAGAAGAGGTGGGCGAAGTCGTACGATCCCTCGTCTACCATTGGATCCGTCAACGGCACTCCGTCGAGAAGCACGAGCGTGTGTTGCGGATTTGCGCCTCGAATGAAAACGGCAGAGAGCCCGCCCGGTCCACCGGTTTGGAGAGTGTCAACGGCGGGGACGTCCTTGAGGGCTTCCATTACGGTTCGCTTTTGCTCTTTTTCGATTTGGCTTCCAGGGATTGTTGTGATCGATCCTGTCGTTTCACTCATTGGAATTGTGCGGCGGGTAAGCGTAAAGACGAGAGGATCGGATTCTTCGGCGTGAGAGTGAGAACTTGAAACGGCGATATAAGCGCACGCAAGAAGCGTGCAAAGGCAGTTTTTTCCTGACATATGAGACTCCTTTCCCCCCAAGGGGATGAGTTGGTGCTACCTCTGGATCCGGTCTCCTGGCTTTCGATCAACCGAGCTTCCCGCTTGCCTTCCCGTTCAATGAACAGTGGCGGATACGCGGAGGCCCGTCCCGATTACAGTCGCTGGGCGGCGGAAGAATTCAACTTCCTTCCCTTTGATCCAGAGAATTTATTGGCTGTGGTTTCTGCTTTCACCTCTTTAGGACAAAAAAAATCCCCGGTCACAAAATGACCGAGGATATCCGCATTTTTATCCCGATAGAAAATGTTTTCTTCAAGAACCCCATTGCCGAGGGTCGAAGAAAATAATTCTCTTGGGCAGGTCTTCTGACTTCCGGATCAATCTACTGGCCGCGCCTTACCATCATGTGATAGTGGCGTATTGCGGCGGTCGTACCCGGTTACAGCGGCGGTACCGCGACGGATTTTCACCGTCTTCCCTTTTCAACCCGTGTGAACGGGCCACCCAAAAGGTATTAAAGCCAGAACACAATAGATTAAGCCGGGATGTGCGTCAAGTCGGAGTGCATAGATCGAGAAAACGAATGACTTGATTGTTTTGCGAACCCGCTATACGGTCACACTCCTGACTGGCAACAAGTCAGACAAAAGGAGGTCGACGCTATGGGACCAGGCCGCTTTCGAAGCGAATCGGGCTGGCTGGATAAGGCCCGCCTGCGCGTCAGGAAATTTTACGCGAAGCACTTTCTCGATATTCTGGATGAGCTATTCATTCCTGATGCCGCTCGATACTTAAACCTGAGTAGAGAGATGGTCTACCAAATGGTACAGCTTGGACAACTTCCGGTTACACGATGTGGGAGAGCAATCAGATTGGATATAAAAGCATTGGATAGGTGGATCGAACGAAACACGACTGGAGGGATGTCTCTTTAGATTGAGAATCTGATTCGATGCTCTGTATATATTAAGGAAAACTAAATGAGTGAGTCTTAATTCTGGGAGGAAGCTAAGTTTTTCAGTTGGGGTGAAGGCAAAGTGAAATAAAAAGTCGAACCCTTTCCAGGTGCAGAAATTGCCCAAATCCTGCCGCCGTATTGCCGCACTATTTTCTTGCAGTTGTCGAAACGATGGAACCGATCAAAGATTTGATCCAAAAAACTTGGCTCCATTCCTACTCCGTCATCTATGATTCTGAAAGTCCATTGGCCCTCTATTTCTGATGCTGAAATCATAACGTTTGGCGGGTGAGTTCCACGATACTGCAAAGTGTTTTCGATCAGGGAGAACATGAGTTGATACATCTGATCAGGATGGGCAAAGACTGGCGGAAGATTTTTGGTAATAAATTTTGCGCCGCTCTCTGTGATTTGAGCCTTAAGATTCGCTAATACATCTTGGACGGTCTTATTCATATCAACCCGTTCTAATTCTAAGCTCACTTAAATCTCCCTTAATACGAGAGCGGTGCCCATCACATTCCCTTCTTGATCCTTGATGGTCGATTCTTTGCAGTCCATAGACAGTCGGCGACCTTGCTTGTCAATAAAAAACTGGGACGGCACAAAACCAGATGTCCCATTCTTGTTCTTAAACAAAAAAATATCTTCTAGTGACTTACCAAAGACCTTATCCAAGAAGTGCCCTGTCAGAACTTCCGCAATTTTATTCATATAAATTACGTTGCCTTTGGTGTCGATAGCCATCACCGCCTCACCCAGGTTTCCCAATATCCCACCATGCCAATCTTTTGCGTTTTTCAACATCCGTTCCATTTTGTTTCGGTAGAGAGCCAACTCAATTGTCGTTTTCAAACTTCGCTCATCAAATGGCTTTAGGATATAACCCGCTGGCAGGGTGCCTTTGGCACGGTCAACAATAGTGTCATCGGCGTGGGCGGTCAAATAGACCACAGGAATATCAAACTGGGCGACAACATGTTCCGCGACGGCTATCCCGTCAAGTGAACCTTGGATGCCAATATCCATAAGCACCAAATTCGGCTTTGTTGCCGCTATTTTTTTAAGGGCTTCATCACCGCTGGCTGCTGATCCCACAACCTGATACCCCAATCGCTCCAGCAACTGCTTTAAATCTTCTGCAACAATTCTTTCGTCTTCAACGATGAATATCTGTTCAGCAGCCATTATTTTTCGCCTCTTTTATTCCCTGTCAAGGCACCTTCGTATTCGCTACTGCGACTTTAAGGTATAGGACTCTACTATACTAGACCTATTAGTCTAAAAGGCCAAATTGTATTTTTCATTTATGGGGAAAAGGAAACAGAAAAGAAGCTCAGCGGGCGGGATTTTCTATTA
>CAZJOE010000056.1:0-8197 GCA_964547555.1 uncultured Elusimicrobia bacterium
CCTCAAAACGCTTAAAGCCGCTTTTCCATAAACACCAACCGAAAAAAAGCAACGCGGCCAGAGAAACGATTTTATTCGCATAGGCCGAATCAAGGTAGACCTTTTCAGGAAACATTGGATCACTGGGAGACAATATCCCGGTGAATTTTAAAGTTCGAATAAGTTGGCCTGTTAACCAGGGGTAGGCAATATGGTGCGGTTGGTAATAACTAAAATCATCTTCCGTCAAACTTGAAACGTAATGATAATTATCGCCAAGAACGCCCAGGTTATACTGGTAATAAAAAGATTTCGGAATGAAGTATCCGGTTATGAAAAAAAGGCCAATCAAACCACCGATGACTAAAAGAACCCGTTTATTTTCAAAGAAATTATTGATTCGCTGTTGCCATTCTTCTTTTTTAAGTACTCGACTTAAGCCCAGAAGAAGCAAAACACCTGAAACCGCTCCTAAAAGAACCAGGAGACGATGGGCCATGAGAAATCTCATTACTTATTTCCTATCTGTGTTAGTTCTTTGTACTTACTCGCAAAAATTCCGTTTTCAGTTCTTAAACAGGGAATTCCGCCAACAACCGGATAAACAACTAAAGCCTCCGGACTAAATAACATTTCCCCAATTTTTTCCAACGGCGTTTTGAACTTGGGACAGGCGAGATAGTAAGAGGGCAAATGCGGATTCTCTTTTTTCTTGATAATTGTGAGGGCAGTTGGATTGAGTGGATTTTCGGTAAAGGGAAATAAATTGCTGCTCAAAATATCGTATCCGAGCGATTCGGCTTTTGTTTTCAAATTTTTGCAGTAACCATGTGTCTCCATTCTTCTTCTCGCATCAACGTCGGCGAATTCATAACCAGGCTCTAACAGAACCAAGAATTTTTTAGTAACTCGATACAATTCCTTTAGGATGGGTTCCTCGCTTCCTCCATTTGGCTCAATGGAATGAGATGTATAAACCACGTCGATGGAATTATCAGCAAAAGGAATGTGAAAGAGATTTCCCGTGCACAGTGTCACATACTGAACTCCTTGGTTTTGAAGCCATTGTTTTGCGTAAGCAACCCGTGACCAACTTAAATCAAAACCAAAACTTCGAACGACGGGATCGAGATTTTTTAAAACACCACACAGAGTGGTTGCCTCGCCAACCCCGGCCTCGAGGATGGACTCAGGTTTACACAAGGAAAGAATGGTTTTAGCAATCTCAGCCGTATATTCCTTTTTATGCGTGGAAACATCACTATTTCCCATAGAGGCGATATAACTGCCCGCCTGTAAGTCATATGCTATCTCAACGATTTCTTCCGTATTCTTCTCGATCCCTTTTTCCTTACGCAATAAAGCTGTGATATTTTTCTTTTCCTCGTACAAGGACTTTAATTCGCGGGGGGTCATCATTTTCAGTTATCCTTCCTCTCTAAAATTGAACCGTCGCATGATATAAAACTCGGTATAAATGACAACAGCTAGATTGGCGGATGGCGACAAGGATCCTAATTTAAATAATATAGAATTCAATTTATCATGAAAATTTTATCCCGCTCGGTGTTCCTATCTTTATTTTTTGTGATATGGGCCAGTGCAGCTTTCATGATCTATCTTCATTACTGGTTTCAAGGATCGACAACCCTTCAGAATCTCGCAATTCGAATTTTTAAAAAATAATCACATGCTCCTCTCTCTTTTATTCTCCGGGGCCCTTCTCATTCTGGCTTTGATTTTAGGATCTCGCTTGTGGAGATTTATTTACGGCCAACCGCCGGAACGGGAAAAGCTGCTTTGGGCCCTCGCAACAGGATTGGCATGCATGGGATGGGGCGTGCTGATCCTTGGAAGAATTGGAATTTTTAACCGAACGTCCATCAGCCTATTGTTATTAGGGTTTGCCTTGCTTTCGCTAAAAGAATTCACCATTTTACCCAAATTGATAAAAAGTTTTCCCCGACCCTCCACGCCATTTTTAATCGCATGGACCACCCAAGCACTATTGAACCTGCTTAACTCTCTTACTCCACCAACGGAAGGTGATGCGCTCCATACCTATCTCACAGCGCCCAAATGGTGGGCCATCGAGGGAACAATTGGCCATGTTTCCTCCTCAACATTTAATGGATTTTTTGGAATTCCTTCACTTCTGAATGCGCTGGCACTATTGTTCAATCAGGAAGCGGCCAGCCTCCTGCTATCAGGATTTTCGTTTGGAATTCTTTGCTCATTTGCCGTCTATTCTCTTACGCGGCAATTCGAGGGGTCTCCCAAAGCGGCCGCCGCGGCGGCCACCGTCTTTCTTTGTTTACCTGACGTTTGGTATGCAGCAGCCAGCGCCAAAGTGGATTTGGGAACAACTTTCTTTAGCTTAATTGCTCTCATGGCATTTCTAGATAAGACTATGAAAAGGGAGGAACGTATAGCCTGGATCGCTTTTTTTATGGGAATAAGCCTTTGGTGCAAATTGGGATCATTAATGATTTTTCTATCAATGGGCGCAGCTCTTTTAGCCTTTCCCAATGGCACGAAAATTTCAAAGGAAAAAATAAACTGGCTGGATCGTATCAAGATAACTTTCCTCTATTCAGTCTTGTCCATTTTGTTCTGGAGCCCTTCTCTTTTTCTTAATTGGCATTTATACGGGAACCCTCTCTTTCCCATGTCGATCGGGCCATTTAAAAGTGCCATCAAAGGGTCCATTCAGTTCACCACTGATCGTGCCGCCGGAACACACATTACCGATCATTATTATTATGGAATAACAGGGTTCTTTCGGGCGATATTTCACAATACCTATTTGGATCGCTGGCATGGGTTCGGCCCCTTCTTCCTGATGTTTCTTCCGGTTTTTGTTTGGGGGCTCATAAAAACAAAAACACTTCGGGCCGCGACGGTTCTAACGATTGCCTATCTGGTCTTATGGAATTATGTGCGCCAACTTTCACGCGATCTCCTGGTCATCCTGGGATTTCAGTGTGCGTTGGTCTGCACCATTCTTTGGAACGAAAAAAGAAAAGTTCTCCAGACATTGGTTTTTCTCTCTGCAATGGTTCTTGTTCTTCAAAACGTGGCCACGGTTGTATTTTTTGAACGAGTTCCCTATATCGTTCAAGGGATGAGCCGTGAAGAGTATTTGAAAAAAATCTTGCCCAAACTTGTTTCACAAATTCCCCGCTGGGACGTAATCGAATGGGTCAACACCAACATTGCTCCGGAAGTCGTGTCGCTTAATTTCTTTGTGAACGACACCTATTATTTTGACCGGCAGACCATCACCAATTGTCCGCCAAAAGACGAACTTATGGAAATGACCGAAGACCAATTGATCCTTGAGAAAATGCGCGAACATAAGATTGCCTACATTTGGAACAACCGGGAAAACTACATCGAACCGGGAGCCATCCCTCCTCGCGTTTTGCAAAAGGATTTTCTTGATCGGTACAGCCAAAATGTTTACCGTGACGATTACGCTGACATCTACAAACTAAATGAACATGACCTCTGTAACACTCATTAATCCCAATCTGGTCCTTCAAAAATCGGACATGCTGACAACCGGCATTGTCTATATGCCGATTGGCTTGGCGTCTTTTGCAGGAGCCCTTCAAAAAGCCGGCAGGAACGTACAGGTAATTGACGCTTTTGGTGAACAGCCCAATCAATGGAGAGAAGTGGGTCCTTTTATTTTTCGCGGCTTAACGCCGAAAGAAACCGTGGACCGCATAAACGATTCCCCTCAAACGATTTTTTTCTACGCAATTAACGTCACCTATCACCGATCTCTTCTGGAAATTATCCAAGAAGCCCGCAAACGATTTCCCTTTGTTCCGATTGTTGTCCTAGAAAACACACAAGCCGTGACCGCTTATTCCATTCGAACCGTCGAGAATGAATTTTATTCAGCGGGGGCCGATTACATTGTGACCGGAGAAGCGGAAGAAAGAGGGATTAAACTCCTGGAAGCGTTGAGTGGAGAAAACGCCGAAGAAGCAACAAGCGCCATTGATGGGATTGGATTTAAAAAAGGTGAGAGCGTTCATTATACGCCCCCGCAAAAAGAAATTGCGGACCTTGACCAGTTGGCTTTTCCCGCTTGGGAATTATTCCCTCTTCGTAATTATTGGAGTCTCAAATATGGGCACGGCCCTTTCACGAGCCACCGCTATCTTCCCCTTCTGACGTCTCGAGGTTGTCCTTATCCTTGCCGGTTCTGCGTGATCCCTGAGACCAACAATAAAAAATGGCGGGCCAGAAGCGCGGCCCATGTGGTGGACGAAATAGAACACCATCAAAAAAAGTTCGGCGTGTCGGAATTCCATTGGGAAGATGTTAACCCCACCGTCAACGATACGCGGACCAAGGAAATTTGCGAGGAAATAATTCGTAGAAACCTCCGCATCACCTGGAAAATCTGCGCCGGCACCAAAGTTGAAACCATGAAAACAGAAGAGACCATTGACCTCATGGCTCGCGCCGGATGCAATTACATATCAATTTCTCCGGAAAGCGGTTCCGCGCGGGTCATGAAGATGATCAACAAACCTTTCAATGTTGAACACGCCAAAAAATTAATCCACAAAATGAATCAAGTGAACATTCGTTCTCAAGCTTGTTTTGTTCTGGGATTTCCCGGGGAAGAAGACGCGGACCGCCAACAGTCCTTGGACCTTGCCCGGCAATTGACCGTGCTTGGCATCGATGAAATTGCCGTTTTTATTATCACACCGGTACCAGGATCTGAAATTTTCCCGCAATTTAGCGGCTATACCAACTATTCTGAACTCACGTTTTCCCCCACTTGGAGGCAGGACTATGCCTTACTCAATCGGTGGAGGCTGCGACTCTATCGCACGTTTCTCTGGACCAAATTTAGCCATCACTTTCTCAAGTTCATCACACAACCGTTTAATTTCCTGTTCCGCCACTTTCAAACCAAAATGGAAATGGCTCCTTACCGGGCTCTGCACACATGGCTTCTCTATTGGGGAATAACGGGCGAGAAAAAGGAATACCTTTGACAAATTATCTGGAAACGTTGCGTTGTCCTCTTTGTCAGGATGATCAGTACACAGTTATTATCAAAGCTGATTATCCTTCAAATGTCGGAGAAGAAGCTCTTCTTAAATTTTATTCTTCCTCAAGTGACCATCAGTTGATGGATCAACTGGTCTGCTGCAAAACCTGCACTTTTTATTATTTAAATCCCCGCATAAAGAGTTCGATTATTCTGGAGTCCTATAAGTCAGCGGTGGATCCCACTTTCATTGAACAAGACCCCATGCGAATTCATACTTTTAGCCGAAGTTTAAAGAAGGTTTTACGACGGTTTCATATCACACCCGACCGTTCGAAAACAGTTCTCGATGTAGGATCGGCCGGAGGAGCCTTCTTAAAAGCTGCCACGGATCTTGGTTTTTCCGGTGTGGGAGTTGAACCCAGCCAATGGCTCTGTGAAGCGGGACGGACTACCTACGGCCTGGATCTGCGCCCCGGATTTTTGTCCGACCATTCTTTCCCTCCCCAAAGTTTTTTCATGATCACGCTGTGGGATGTTTTGGAACACATGACTGATCCTGAACCCGTTCTTGGGTCGCTCCACGGCTTGCTTAAAAATAACGGCTATTTACTGGTTAACGTTCCCAATTACGACAGTTGGGCCCGACGACTCATGCAAAGAAAGTGGCCCTTTTTCCTTAGCGTGCATTTATCTTATTTCACCGATGAATCATTAACGCGACTCCTGGACCGCTGCGGCTTTCGTTTGATTGAGATCACTCCCCATTTCCAAACACTGGCGTTGGGATATGCGGTCAAACGCGCGGCAGGGATTCTTCCCCTCATCAAACCGTTTGAAAAATTACTGAACTGGATCGGACTCGGCCGGGTTCCTTTTGTCTACAACATGGGCCAGTCGCTGTTTGTCGCGCAAAAAAAATGACCTCTTCCAATTTACAGGCGGTTCTATTCGACATGGACGGCGTTCTCTTTGAATCCATCGCCGCACACAAAAAAGCGTTCCGAACCCTCCTAAAAGAAATTGGGATTAAAAAATTTAATTATAGTGACGTCGCCGGCATGAGCACCCGTAACGCGCTTAAATCGATTCTCAAAAAATCAGCAATCCCTTTTACACTGAAACAATTGTCGAAATGGACGACCCGGAAGCAGCATCTTTCCTATAACGAACTAAAGAAACGTCCATCAATAAGGAGTGGCACAAGCCAAACGCTGAACACACTACGGCGTCATTTTGTTTTGGGGCTGGTTAGTTCAGCGGGAAATGAAAAGATCCGCTTGTTTTTAAAAGCCAGTCAAACACGGCCATTTTTTTCTTTCGTTATTTCGGGAGAGGATGTGCGCCAGGCCAAGCCGCATCCCCAAATCTACCGACTGGCGATCCGAAAGCTGAAGATGAAACCCGAAAAAATTCTTGTGGTCGAAGATTCTGTATCTGGCGTAAAATCGGCCTTGGCCGCCGGAACCCGGGTCGTGGCCTTGCGCGGAACGTGTCCGGGGTCCGTTTTGCGAAAAGCCGGAGCCCCCAAAGTCCTCAACCATTTACGGGACCTTATTTCCTATGCAACGAATTATTGAAATCGACAAAATCAACGACCAAACGTTCCCCCCAATTCACAAGGAACGGTGGACCGCCATTATCCCCGCTGCGGGGAGAGGAAGTCGATTAAAAACGACTCTTCCGAAAATCCTTTATCCGATATTGGGAAAAACGATTTTAGAATGGATCGTTAAATTGCTTGATCCCGTTTGCTCGCACTTTGTTTTTGTTTTGTCGCCGGACACGGAAGAGTCGATCCGTCCCCATTTGGAATTGCTCCTCAAAAATCATTTTTCAATCGCGCGCCAAGATTCTCCCACCGGCATGGCAGACGCCGTTGCCCTTTGTAGGCCTTTCGTTAAAACTGTCCACTGCTTTATTCTGTGGGGTGATCAAGTAACCGTCCGTCCTGAAACGATTGACCGGTGCTTGAGATCGCATGAATCGAGGCCCAATGCCGCACTCACCCTCCCGACCTTAACCAGAAAAAACCCCTACGTTCAGGTCATACGAGATGAGGACGATAGGATCATTCACGTAATTCAAGGAAGAGAGCAAGACGAACCAAGCAAGGAAGGCGAAAACGATTGCGGATTCTTTTTATTCGACAGCAAACAACTCTTTAAAATCCTCGATGAATCACGAAGCAGCGATACGAATATTGGGGCAAAGACGGGAGAACGGAACTTCCTGCCTCTATTACCGCGCTTTGAAAATGGCCTGGGAAGTGTCGTGAGTTTAAGACTCAAGGATCCCAGCGAAACGGTCGGAATTAACACGCCAGAAGAAGCCAAGGAAGTTGAGACCATCCTTCTAAAGAGAGCCGCCCGATGAGTCGAGAAAAATTAAATGTCGTCATGTTCACCGGTGGTCGTGGAACCGGAACCATTTCCAAAGCATTTTTGTCTCACGATCAAATTTCGCTGACTTTATTAGTAAACGCCTTCGATGACGGCCTTTCCACTGGCGCACTCCGTGAATTCATTCCGGGAATGTTGGGCCCATCCGATATACGAAAGAACATCCAACGACTTATTATGGGAGAAGATGTTTCTCGCTCGGCTTTAAGATATTTGTTGGATTACCGCTTTTTGGAAACCATTCGCCTTTCTGAAGCAAAAACCTGCTTAGAAAAGATTGCCGGATTAAAAACCGACAATCCCGCGCAGGAAATTCAGGCCGCTTTCTCAGACCTTTCCTTGGGCCAAGCCCAAGAATTTTCCAGCTTCGCCCAATCCTTTCTGGATTACTACGATGGCAAGATAAAAAGTGGCTCCTCATTTTCATTTGCGGATTGCTCGTTGGGCAACCTACTTTTCGCCGGATGCTACCTCCAATCCAAAAACTCCTTTAATGACGCTGTGCGGAAATTTTCCCAGGTGTGCGGCGTTAAGGGGAAAATTTTAAATTTAACAGATGGCCAAAACTTGGTGCTGGCCGCCCTCAAAGAAAATGGAACGTTGTTATCGAATGAAGCGGAGATTGTCGCTCGACAAGATGACGCCCCAATTGAAGAACTGTTTCTCCTTCGCTCTTATTTAGATGGACCGGCCATGGCCGGATGGGACAAAACGAAAGTCCGCAATCATCTTCAAACCCTAGATGTGACACCTGGGATCAATCCCGACGCCCGCCTTGCGATAGAAAAAGCTG
>CAZJOE010000057.1:0-8195 GCA_964547555.1 uncultured Elusimicrobia bacterium
TTTGATTTTGACGCCGGGGCGAAGTCCGTGAGAATCCGGGAGACGTGGCTTGGCCGGACGTGTTTTTTCCGGGAATAAAGGGAGCGTCAAACCGCTTGGCCAAAGAAAGCGGGATGATAACGTCGTTATCGACAGAATAGGACAAGGTCGGAAAGGGACTCCCCGGATAGATATTGTATCGGCCGTCGGCGACAAATAAAGCGCCAAATCCCACATGGAGCGGCATGCCTAAGAAGCTTGGGCCCGATACAAAGCTGGCAACATTTCCGGCCACATAAAAGCGCGGGTTAAGCCCGGTAAATTTGTCGATTGTGTCGTTGGTGATTTGGGCGGCGCGGGCGGGATCATCGCTCGCGATCTCGTCCAGGTTCGTTAATTCATCTTCATGATCGTTGAGATAATCCATGGCCTCTTTGAAATCCGAGGACCCTCCCACGGCCAACTCGAGAAGCGAGAACTCCGCTCCCGTCCGTTGCACCATTCCGGCAGGATTAAAAGAGAAGGAGTTGTTATCGTCGGCCACGGCGGTGAAAGCGCCGCCCATTCCTAAGGGTCTCACGTACTGAGGAAATGCGGGCCGCTCTTCTGCGAAACCGGTTCCCACGAAGGTCAGAACCATCGCCGCGCTCAGAATCTGTTTCATTTTATTTGATTTCATTTTATTGGCTCCTTAGAGATTAAAGAGGATTGTTGGCGTCGTAATCAAAAGTGCTCAAGGCATTCCCGCCCGCATCATCAAATAACTGGAGGCAATCCGGAAAGGAAGCAAGGTCCGGGTTGTCATACAACCGGGCTATGGCGCTCTCGATATCCTCTCTTAATTTATAAACCAACCGATCGGTATCATTGCCGATATTCAACTTAATGGCCGCGCGGTTTAAGAGAACGTAACAAGAGACGGCGTCCTGCATGATTCTTTTGACAAAAGTTTGAGTTTCGGTTCCGCTCATGGAGGAAGCTCCGGTTGAGCCATCACAATACCCATTGATCATATTATCGGCTTCAACGTCATAGCTTCCGCCCGTGTTAATAATATCGATCAAGTCATGCTCCACCGGTTTAGAAACCGCGCGAATAATATGAAGCATGGCCAAGTTAACAAGGATGTTCACATCGTCGGAGGGAATGGACCCATCGGCTCGGCGTTGGACAATGCGTCCCAAGCGAGAAATGGCCAGATCGATTCGAGCGTTTAAGGCTTCAAAATCAATGCCGTTAAGAATGCTGTTTGGATTGGTATGGACGGAGGAAGCGGAGAGGGTTTCCCGTGAGCGACCGATGTAATCAGCGAGACCTTCTACGGAAGAAACAGAAGCAGAAATATTGGATTGCTTGACGATGTTGGTGACGAGCTGTCCGAAGTTAAGGCCTGAAGCGCCAATCGCGGCGACAGAGGCGCCATACAAGGCTTGGGAGTTGTTGGGGTCTTGGGAAAGGACTCGTTCGTAAAGGTTCAGGGCACCCGTGTAATCGTGGGCCTGAAGGGCCACCGCGGCATCGGATAAAAGGTATTCAACTTTTCCGGAGTCCCCTCGTTTGTGCATTCCTCCGAAGAGGTTTCCATTGCGACAACCTGACAACATCAAAACACTGCAAAGTAATAAAGCTTGAATCTTCATGTCCATTCCTCCCGACGCTCAAATTAATACGTAGGAGTAATGTAACGGGATCAGGATGTTCCGTCAATGTGATTTTTAAACTAAGTTCCTTCCTGCCAGCTGCCGAGATAGGCGGTTTGTTCTTTGGTGAGGGTGTCGATGCTCATTCCCATCGAGCTCAGTTTCAGTTTTGAAACATGCCGATCGATATCTTTGGGAACGTCATAAACCCGAGGTTCGAGGTCGCGGTGGTTCTTCATCACGTATTCCGCGCAGAGCGCTTGGTTTGCGAATGACATATCCATCACGCTGGCCGGATGGCCTTCCGCGGCAGCCAAGTTGATCAAGCGGCCTTCCGCCAACAGATAAACCTTTCGTCCGTTGCGCAGATGATATTCCTCCACGAAATTGCGAACCGTGCGAACGGATTTGGAAAGTTTTTTGAGACCAGGAATGTCGATTTCAACATTGAAGTGGCCGGAGTTACAAATAATCGCGCCATCACGCATCACCTTATAGTGTTCTTCCCGAAGAACGTGTTTGTTTCCGGTGACGGTGACAAAGATGTCGCCGATTTTGGCGGCTTTGCTCATCGGCATCACTTCGAACCCGTCCATGACGGCTTCAAGGCCCCGCAGCGGATCGATTTCGGTCACAACCGTATGCGCCCCCAAACCACGAACGCGACTGGCGACGCCGCGACCGCACCAACCATATCCCACCACCACCGCCGTTTTACCGGCGAAGAGGACATTGGTGGCGCGAATGATTCCGTCCAAAGTGGACTGGCCTGTTCCATAACGATTATCGAACATGTGTTTGGTGTCGGCGTCATTGATGGCGATGATGGGATAATTAAGAACGCCGTCTTTCTCCATGGCTTTGAGACGCACCACCCCGGTGGTCGTTTCTTCGGTCCCGCCGATCACGTTTTGGAGCTTGTCACGAAATTTGGAGTGAAGCAAACCAACGACGTCGGCTCCATCGTCCATGGTGATTTGAGGATCGGCTTTGATGGCCGCTTCCAAATGACTGTAATAAGTTTTGTTGTCTTCCCCTTTGATGGCGAAGGTGGGGATCCCGTGGTTCTTGGTGAGCGCCGCGGCCACTTCGTCTTGAGTGGAGAGCGGGTTTGAAGCGCAGACGGTCACGTTTGCGCCGCCGGCTTTCAGTGTGATCATCAGGTTGGCGGTTTCAGTGGTCACGTGAAGGCAAGCTGAAATCCGGATTCCTTTTAAGGGTTTCTCTTTTAAGAATCTTTTCTTGATGGAGCGAAGAACCGGCATTTCTCTTTCTGCCCAATCAATTCGGTTCTGACCATCCTTGGCAAGGGTGATGTCTTTGACGTGGTATTTCATAAGGTCCTTTTAGTTGGTGTGTTTGAGAAGGTCTTTCACTTTGTCGGTTTTTTCCCAGATGAAGGTGGATTCGGATCGTCCGAAGTGTCCGTAGGAGGCGGTTTTCTGGAAGATCGGTCTACGGAGTTGGAGGGATTCGATGATTCCTTTCGGGGTCAAGTCGAAAACTTTTTGAATGGCGCGGCTGATCACGGCATCCGGGGCGATCCCGGTTCCATTCGTGTCGACCAAAACTGAAACAGGGTCGGCAACACCAATGGCATACGCCAACTGAAGCGTGCACTCTTTCGCCAATTTTGCGGCCACCACGTTCTTCGCGATGTAGCGAGCCATGTAAGCGGCAGACCGGTCCACTTTGGTGGAATCTTTTCCTGAGAAAGCGCCGCCGCCATGAGGGCACCAGCCGCCGTAGGTATCAACAATAATTTTCCGCCCGGTCATTCCCGTATCGGATTGCGGTCCACCGATCACGAATTTTCCAGTCGGGTTCACATGGAATTTTGTTTTTTTGTCGATCAGATGTTTCGGGAGAACGGCCAAGGCCACTTTCTGAATAATTTCTTCACGGGATTTCTCAGTGATCTTCTTTCCGGTCTTGTCCAAAATTTCCGTGGTGTGTTGGGAGGAGAGAACGACGGTGTCAATGCGGTTCGGCTTTCCGTCCAGATATTCAACCGTGACTTGAGATTTTCCATCTGGCCCCAGATAAGGAAGGATTCCTTTCTTTCTCACTTCGGCCAACCGTTTGGTCAGCGTGTGCGCCAATTGGATCGGCATCGGCATGAGCTCTTCGGTTTCATCACTGGCAAAGCCGACCATCAATCCTTGGTCTCCGGCTCCGCCGGTGTCGACGCCTTGAGAAATGTCGGGAGATTGTTGATGGATGGCATTTAAGATCGCGCAGGTTTCGTAGTTAAATCCATACTTGGCATCGGTGTAACCGATATCGCGGATAACGTTTCGGACCAAATCTTGGATATCAACATATGTGGAAGTCGTGATTTCGCCGCCCACGATGATGAGGCCCACGGTGACGAATGATTCGCAGGCCACACGGCCTTTGGGATCATTCTTAAGAACGGAATCGAGGACGGCGTCTGATACTTGGTCACATACCTTGTCGGGATGGCCTTCGGTGACAGATTCCGATGTAAACACAAAACGATCTTTTCTCACAATTTCTCCTAGTAAAAAAAATAACCTGTTTTTGAATTAGTTCAGGCGTGATAAAACGGCGGAACAACGGTCAGCAAGATACAAAAAAATAAAGTTTGGGTCTATTTTGATTTGGCGCGTTTCGCTTTTTTGGCGGCGTCTTTTTCTTTCTTATCGGGTTTGGGCGGCGGCAAGTGGACCAAGCGGTCGGCTTCTTTCAAAAGATCATCCACCAATTTCTGAGAACTCGCTTCGGCATAGGTGCGAATCAAGGGCTCCGTGCCACTGGGACGCAGCAACACCCAAGAATCATCGGTCATGACAATTTTTAATCCATCGGTTGACCGGATTTCTTTAATAGTGGCCCCACCAATTTCTGTTGCCATGTGATTTCTAATGTGTTGGCTCCACGCTTCCTTTTCGATGGCTTTTGTCAAAGTAAAATCAACCCGCTTAAAGTGTGACTCGCCAAAACGTCTGATCATGTCGTCCACGATCGCGGAAAGAGGTTGTTTCCTCATGGCGATCATTTCAGTTAAAAGAAGAGCGCAAAGAAGGCCGTCTCTTTCCGGGGACCAAAGGCCGACGCCATACCCCCCCGACTCTTCCCCTCCAAACAGGACTTTGCCTTCCTGTATCTTCCTTCCTATATATTTATAGCCGACAGCGACCTCTTCAAAATCCAATTTAAAGTGAGCCGCGATGCGGCCGGGCAAATATCCCATGGAAACCGTTTGGACGATTTTGCCTTTCAGTTTTCTTCCCTCGATCATGTGCAAAATCAAAAGTGGCATCACCGTGTGCGGCGGCAGATAGCGCCCTTTATCATCCACAACTCCGATCCGGTCGGCATCTCCGTCCACGGCGAACCCGGCGACAGCCTTCTTACGGACCACTTCTTCTTTGAGCTGGGCCAGATTGGCTTCGATGGGTTCGGGAGCTCCGCCCCCAAAGAGAGGATCGGAATCTTTTCTAAGGAAATGAATTTTCTTTGTGTTGGGGAGGATCTCTTCCAAAATTTGCGCGCCGGGGCCATGCATAGCATCAAAAACAACCGAGCCCTTCAACTTGGAGAATGAATTAAACTTGACAAATTTTTTCAGGAAGGACGCATACTCGGAAATAAAATTAGTCCCTTTAAGCTTCTCATTTTTTTCTTTAGCCGCGCCGGTATCCAATCTGTCTTCAACTCTGAGGGTAACGGATTCATCAACCGAGCCGCCATGGGGCCCCTTGAGTTTGAATCCGTTGAAATAATAAGGATTGTGGCTAGCTGTAATCATGAACCCCAGCGCCGCTTTGCGAGCTTTGACGCTGTTCGATAAGACGGGAGAACTTAATGGTTCTTTGGAAATTTCAACTTTGAAACCATTTCCCAGCGCCACGGAAGAAGCAGTTTCGGCGAACCTCTTAGAGAAAAACCGTCGGTCATAACCAATCAGAATCAAACGGCTTTTAGATGTTTCCCGGGCCACATCACATGCCGCCTGGGCGACTCGTTTGATATTCGGAATTGTAAATCCATCCGAGATGACGGATCTCCAGCCGTCTGTCCCGAATTTGATGGGTGTTTTTTTTGCCATGACTAAATTTTATGTCCTTGTGTAGGGAGGCACGTTCGTGCGGTCGCCCAATACGGTTCCTTCTGAAATTATCGCGTGTTGCCCAATCCGGCATCCTGCTCCGATGATCGAACCCCGCACCACAACGCCTTTGGCGATTGAAACTTTATCCATGACAACGGAATCGGCAATAACGCAGTCGGATTCGATGGTGACGCGGGATCCCAAGCAGACGGCCCCTTCGAATTTCGACTTCCGGGAAACTTGAGAGTATTTTCCAATACACAAATTTCCTTTTTCTGTCCAGACACTTTTTTTCTTTAATAAATCGAGATGGGCGCCCAAATAGGTGACCGGTGTTCCAATATCGTTCCAATACCGGGTCCCCGTGAAAGCGAAAACCCTTTCCCCTTGAGTTAAAAGCTTTGGAAAAATATCGCGTTCCACGGAAGAAGGGTGCAAAGGCTGAATGCTCTCCAACACGGATCTTTCCATCAGATACACGCCGGCATTAATGGCGCCTTTTCCGGTTTTTCCTTTCGGCTTTTCCAAAAAGGCACGGACCCGCCCTTCTGCGCCGCATCGAACCAAACCAAACCGAGAAATATCGGGAACCACCGTGAGCACCAAGCTGCAAGAGGAACGGCGCGCCTTGTGCCGGGTTAATACTTTTTTCAAATCGATATCAATCAACACATCGCCATTGAGAACGAACACGGAAGAATGAAGTGGTACTTTCTTCTTGAGAAAATCGTATCCAAATCGAATGGCGCCGCCGGTCCCCAACGGTTTGGGTTCGAAAGCGAAATAAAGAGACATTCCCTTGGGGACAAGGGCGTTAATCGCTCTTTTCCATTTTTTAAAAGCAGGGTTGGCCGCCAGCACAACGCTACGCACACCGGCTTTTTTCAGGATGTCGAACTGGTAGGACAAAAAAGGACGATTTAAAATCGGCATCAAAGCTTTGGGTCGATGGAGGGTCAGAGGACGCAGCCGCGTCCCAAATCCTCCCACCAAAATAATCGCTCCGTATGAAACCGGTTGCTTCATTTCGAATGGACGGCGAAGTAATTAATGGTGCGGGACAAGCCTTCGCGAAGGGTGGCTTCCGGCGCCCAGCCCAAAACTTTTTTGGCTTTGGAAATGTCCAACACGCTTCGCCGCAATTCTCCGGCCCGCGCTTTTTTAAGAATAATTTTCGGTTGAGCTTCCACCACAGAGGCCATCGTTTGAAGCAATTCCGTGACCGACGTTTCTTTTCCGATCCCGATGTTGATGATGTCGTTTTTTCCGCTGCGCAAAGCCAACACATTGGCCCGCGCCACGTCTCCGACAAAAATAAAATCGCGCGTTTGACTGCCGTCGCCGTAAATGTGGACGGGGTCTCCACTTAAAAGCCGGTTCGAAAAAATAGCCACCACCCCAGCTTCTCCGTGAGGGTTTTGCCTGGGACCGTAAACGTTCGAATACCGGAAAATCGTGTAGTTGAGTCCATAGAGAGAATGATAGGCGAGAATGTATTTCTCACTGGCCAATTTGGCGACGCCATATGGCGACAAGGGAACTTCAGGACTTTTCTCGGTGGCGGGTCCGGAACATTCGCCGTAGACGGTCCCACCGGAAGAGGAAAAAATAATTTTTTTAACTTTCGCCTGCCGAGACTCTTCGAGAATGTTCAAAATTCCCAGAATATTAACTTGGGCATCATAAAGAGGGTCCGCCACGGACCGGCGAACATCGATCTGGGCCGCGTGATGGTTGACCACATCGAATCGTTTGCCTTTAAAAAACCGGATCACCTTCACCCGGTCGCAAATATTTAATTTGGCGTATCGCGCCTTGGGATGGATTTGATCAACATTCCCCGATGATTCATCATCGATGACCCAAACTTGATGGCCCGCTTCGATATAAGAATCCACGATATTTGATCCGATGAAACCTGCTCCGCCCGTCACAAGAATCCTCATGTTTAGTACGCTCCGTCCCCAAATAAAACTGCGGGTAGTGTTTTTGCGATGATCTTTATATCCAATCCGGCAGACCAATGCTCGATATAATAAATATCCAGATCGATCATCTCCTGATACGTCAACTCCGCCCGTCCGCTCACCTGCCAAAGTCCGGTAATGCCCGGAAGAACGTTAAGTCTTTTTTTGGCCCATTCATCGTATTGTTTCGCTTCCCAAAGAACTTGAGGCCTGGGGCCGACCAGGCTCATTTCCCCTCTTAACACATTTAATAACTGGGGAATTTCATCCAAACTGTACCGTCTTAATACTTTTCCAATTGAGGTAATGCGAGGATCGTCTTTCATTTTAAAAACCGGGCCACCCCGGTCGCTTTTCTTTTTTAGATCTTCGAGAAGGTCATCGGCATTTTGGACCATGGTCCTAAACTTCATGAAATCAAATTCCCGCCCCCGAAATCCCACCCGCTTATGCTTGTATAAAATCGGCCCCACCGAGGTGAGTTTGACCAAAACAGAAAGAATGAAGAGTGGAATAAAAAAGATCCCAATG
>CAZJOE010000058.1:0-8144 GCA_964547555.1 uncultured Elusimicrobia bacterium
CATCCAGTTTCGGATGCTAAACCGGAGCAAAGGCCCCGCCGTCTGGAGCCCCCGGGCCCAGAGTGACCGGATCCGCTATAGAGACGTAATGACCCAGACGGTGCATTCACAAGCGAATTTGAAGGTGCTACCTGGGGAATGTGTGGATATCTCTGTGGATAACGGACGGGTGTCCGGCGTCGTCGATAAAGCAGGAATTCACTACCCGGCCAAGACGGTGGTTCTGGCCACAGGCACCTTTTTGAAGGCCATTTTGCACTGCGGGATGGATTCCGTGTTGGGGGGGCGCAGAGACGAACCCGCGGCGGGATTTCTTTCAGATTCTTTGCGCCGGCTTGGTTTTGAAGTAGGCCGCCTAAAAACCGGGACCCCGATGCGGCTGGATGGCCGGTCCATTGACTACTCGAAATGCGAGATGCAGCCGGGCGACGAATATCCCATTCCTTTCTCTCATTCAACCCGCGAACTTCCTCAAAAACAAATTCCCTGCTGGCTCACTTATACCAACGAAGAAACTCACGAACTTATCCGCAACAATTTAGACCGCTCTCCCATTTATTCCGGAAAAATAAAAGTGACCGGCGTCCGGTATTGCCCTTCCATTGAAGACAAGATCGTGAAGTTTCCTCACCACGGTCGCCATCATATTTTTATCGAACCGGAAGGGCTTACCACGGATGAGGTTTACATCAACGGACTCTTCACCAGTTTGCCGGCAGACATTCAAGAGAGATTGGTCCACACCATCCCCGGACTTGAAGAAGCCAAGTTTGTTCGTTACGGATACGCCGTCGAATACGATTACTGTCCGCCCACCCAACTGAAATCAACGCTCGAAACTAAACAAGTCGACGGTCTTTATTTTGCGGGTCAAATTAATGGAACGACCGGTTATGAAGAAGCGGCCGGCCAAGGTTTAATCGCCGGCATTAACGCGGCGCTTAAAGTTAAAGGAGAAGAACCTTTGGTGTTGGGCCGCGATGAAGCTTATATCGGTGTGATGATCGATGACCTTGTGACCAAGGGCGTGGATGAACCCTATCGCCTTCTCACCAGCCGCGCCGAATATCGTCTTCATCTCCGGTGGGACAACGCGGACCTTCGCTTGATGGATCACGGTCGCCGGGTCGGCTTGGTGGCAGACCGCGCCTATGGAGAATTTGAAGGATACCGGCTGCGGGTTGAAAAATTACTTTCTGAAACGGACCGGTTGGGATCTCCGATGGAGCCGCTTGGGGTGTCCGAATGGGACCCTGCTAATTTTGAAATTGAGAAGGGCGCTTGGTCTGATGCCCAAGTGGAATATCAAGCGTGGGTCCAACATAAATATTCGGGATACATGGACCGGCAATATGCGCAGATCGCGCGGTTCAGAAATTTGGAAGCCAAGCGCATTCCCGAAAAATTTGATTTTTTACAAACGCCGGGATTGGCCCTTGAGTCACGTGAAAAGTTATCGCGGGTCCGTCCGCGGTCTCTCGGCCAAGCCTCCCGCATTTCGGGCGTCACCCCAGCGGACATCAGCATCCTCATGGTTTTCCTTAAACGTTTCCAGGAGACAACCACCCTATGACCGAAAAAGCCAGACCGTGGCTCACGACTGTTCAAAAAGCGGTATCCCGTTGGGAAGTGTTGATCAAACCCGATATGGCGGATTGTTTTGAAGTTTATCTGCATGAACTAAAAGTATGGAATGAGAAAATTAGTTTGACCTCCTTAAGCGAACCTGAACATATCGCCCTCGGGCATTTCGCGGATTCTTTGGCCCCGATGACATTGGATCCTATCTTCGTCGCTAAACACATTCGCGCCATTGATATTGGGACCGGCGCGGGTTTTCCGGGGATTCCTCTCAAAATTTTAAATCCGACCTGGCACATGACCTTGGTCGATTCCATCAACAAGAAATGCGATTTTCTCCGCGCGGTGGTGGGCGCGATGGAACTCAATCACGTGGAAATTATTCCCAAACGCTCCGAAGAACTCGGACTCGATAAAGAACACCGCGAAACGTACGACTTCGCTTTTGCCCGCGCGCTTTCAAGTTTGTCCACATTGATTGAATACGCGCTTCCCTTGTTGAAAGTGGGAGGCATGTTGGTGGCGCATCGGGGTCGGACGGCCGCTGACGAAGCCACGCGCGTTAACATGGCGCTCGACGAATTGGGCGGAGAGATCTCCGGCGTGCATCATTACGAGATTCCTGAAATTGGGGGCGCCCGCGCCTTGGTCGCCGTCAGAAAAGTGAAACCCACCACCAAACACTATCCCCGCCGCACCGGCGTGGCTTCCAAACGTCCTCTCTAAAAAGAGCGTCACCTCATGTTTCCGCTTCGCGATAACATTCCTTCCAAAGGTTTTCCGTTCGTCAATTATCTTTTGATCATCGTGAACATCTTCGTGTTTGTAAAAGAAATTCAATTGGCCCGCGTAGGAGCGCTTGAAGCGTTTATTTTTAAAGAAGGATTGGTCCCGCAGGTATTTTTAACAGCGCCGGTCACCCACATCTCCAATCTTTTCACTCATATGTTTTTGCACGGCGGTTGGGGCCATGTGCTCGGCAACATGTGGTTCCTTCATATTTTTGGCGATAATGTGGAAGAGAGGCTCGGACATGTTCGGTATTTCATTTATTATTTGTTGATGGGTCTCGGCGCCGCGGCCGCGCAAATGTATATGCACCCGGGCGCCACGATGCCCATGATCGGCGCGTCCGGTGCTATTGCCGGTGTCTTGGGCGGTTACTTCATTCTCTTCCCCGGCGCGCGCGTTCTCACTTTTTTTATTTTCGTGATCTTCATTAAATTTATCGAGATCCCCGCGTTCTTTTTCTTAGGCTTGTGGTTCCTCATGCAGGCCTTTAACGGAGTCGGTTCCATCGCGACCCAAGCTGTTCGCGGAGATACCGGTGGCGTTGCGTGGTGGGCCCATGCGGGTGGGTTTGCGGCGGGAATTCTATTTATTAATTTTTTCCGCCGGAGTTTGCCGAGTAGGCAAATAGCCCCTCTTTTTGGGGAACTACCATCTCAATATCTTTCCACGGCGGGCAACTTGGAAACCGTTCCGAATCAAAGCCTGTTTCAATCAAAATCTTCGGCTTAACTTTTCTTACGAACTCTTCTCGCCATTTCGCCTTGTCTGAAAATCGTGCTTGAATAAGATCCAGCGGCACGCGTAAATTTTCTACCCACGCCTCTTGCACCCTCAATCCAATGCTCTTGGCGAGAAGCAAATGTGTGTTGTGATAAGAAACCAGTAAGGGCACATGGGCTGTGCCAGAGCGCGAATTGGTAAGCGGTTCAAAAATTAAATCTCCCACTGTGAATGAGCTGCCAGAAGGGATCCAGACATTCTTAATCTTGAGCCAGTCTTTTAAACTTTCCAATTCATCGGTATTTTTAGAAGAAGGACCGGTCAAAATAACAGCGTCGAGCTTGCCCATTCCTCGGTCCGCGAGGAATGGCATCAACGTTCGTTCGATTGTATCGGTTGGAGCGCGGGGGCCGGGATTAAGAAGGATCTTTTCTCCTTCGGGAGTTTCAATGAATGTTGTCAGTGTGCGTCCCATGTCCAACCAGGTCACACGCAGTTCATTGGGGGGCCGCCTCTCCCTATATTGAATAGTCCATCCGGCAATCAGAAAAATTATTCCCAGCACGCATCCCATGCGCGCCAACAGTGAATGTCGAACTTTCACAACACAGAGCGCCACAAGGTAATAGCCCACCGTCCAAACCTTTCCGGGACATGACACCCACAGTCCCATGCCCGGATGAGCGGCAAAAAAACCCACAAGCGAGATCATGAGGCGCAGATATAAACCGACCCAAGTGGAAATCCAAGAGAGAATGGGTCCAAGTGTGAAAAGATGGGTGTGGATAAAATCAGCGAGCGCCAAAACAAGGCCCGCCGAAAGTCCCGCTCCCGCCATGGGAATAATGATGAGATTCGAGATAAAGCTAATAAGAAAAAATCGTTTAAAGACGGCCAGCGTGATAGGCCCAATCCAAACTTGCGCGCTCCATCCCGCGGCCGCCAGCTGTATCAATCCGCGGACCCAATCGTTCCGGTTTTCTAGGAGCGTGTTTATTTTGGGCAGGTAATAAATCATGCCGAACACGGTGAGAAACGACATTTGAAAACCGATATCGAAAATAATTTTAGGAGCGGGTAAAAGAATGGCCAGCGCAGCCAGGCCGAGCGCGTGATAAGCCCGGTCTTCCCTTGATAAAAGGAAAGCCGTGATGCCCACCGTGGTCATGACGCCGGCGCGGACAATCGGCGCGTCTGCTCCGGCGGCCAGAACATAAATCCAAATAGCGGGAATGGAGCTGGCCAAGGCCCATCGTCTCGGCATTCGAAAAAAGATCCGCACCATTAAAAACCAAAAGCCCATCACAAAGGCCACGTTGGAACCGGAGGCCACCAAAATGTGCATGGTGCCCGATTCCGTGAATATTCGTTTGATCTCAGGATGAAAGCGCGGGCGGCTTCCCACCACCAATCCCGACAGCACGGTGGCCTCCTCCGCATTTAAATTCCGGGCGAATATGTTTATCACATGTTGCTTCATGAAAAATCCAAGGCGCGTAAAACGCCTTTTCCCTGAATCCCCTAAATTTTCAGTGGAGAACCCGCCCGCATACATTTGTGAATAAATTCCGCGATTGGCCATGTAGTGCGCATAATCAAATGTCCCGGGGATTCGCGCGCCCGGAATTTTCTGAAGAAGACCGCCGGTGGAAATTCGGTCTCCGGGCGCGGCAAAGTCGGGTGGGCCGTCTAAAAACTGAATCAAGATTTTTCCTGAAGAAGAGACCGTTTCGGTGGATAAGCGAAGGGTCTCGCATTCCAAAATAACTTGGAGGCCTTTCGGATTGGGTTCGGGTGGTTCCACAACGGTTCCGGTGACATAGACACGTTCTTCGGCCCATTGGCTGGGATCCAGGCGGCCCGGCCGGTCCAAAACGCCCAGGTATTTCAGAAACACCATAACGGAGACAAATAAAATAAGAAATAAAAGAACCGGCCTACGCAACAGATAGGCGGTTCGAAGAGACAAAATTTCTGTCCAGAAATGGGTGCGGTTCATGATTGGGAGGAGGGCTTTGAGGGGCCCTAAACCTATCATTTTTGAATGATTGACACCGGCAAGGGGCTTGTTCTAATGTCGGCCCCTCACCATGGCAATAAAATTCGGTACATCAGGCTGGCGAGACGTGATCGCGGAAGGTTTTACCTTCCCGAACTTGCGTATTTGCGTCCAAGCGATCGCGGAACAAATTTTCCGAGAGAAGAGCCACAACAAATCCATCGTCGTCGGATATGACACTCGTTTTCTTTCAGAGAAGTATGCCGAAGAAGCGGCGCGCATTCTTTCCAACAACGGCCTCGAAGTGCGCCTGAGCAAACGCGATGTTCCCACACCGGTCGTGGCCTACGAAATTATTCATTCCGGTTCAGCGGGGGGAATCAATATCACCGCCAGTCACAATCCCTTTGATTACAACGGCCTCAAATATTCAACCGCTTGGGGCGGCCCCGCTCTCCCCGAAACGACGCATCATATTGAAGGTCTCTGCGCCCTCATCGAAGAAAAAGGCGACGCCGTTAAAATGGAAGCGGACGATAAGCGGTTGGCCGACATGCTCGTTAAACATTTGGATTTCCAACCGGCCTACATCAAGCACCTCAAAACTTTAATCGACGAAAACGCTTTCAAGGGCAAAGGCCTTAAAATTGTCGTCGATGTCCAGCACGGAACGGCGCATGGCTATTTGGCTGAAATGCTTCGCGAGCTCGGATGTGAAGTCGAAGTCATTAAGGAAAACAGAGACGTCTACTTCGAAGGTCGCGGACCGGACCCTTCACCCGAAGGTCTTCAAGCTTTGGTGGCCGCGGTAAAAAAAACCAAAGCTCAGTTGGGACTCGCTTGCGATGGAGACGCTGACCGCTTTGGCGTGGTGGATTCGAACGGAGATATTCTTACTCCCAATGAAATTTTGGCGTTACTCGCTCGCTATCTTTGCGACTCACGCGAATGGCAAGGCATTGTGGCCCGTTCCGTCATGACCACTCATGCGCTGGACGCTGTGGCGCGTAAATATGGACTCACTTTAAAAGAAACCCCGGTTGGTTTTAAACATATCGGAGAAATCATGAAAGAAGCCGATTCCATTACGCCCTCAACCGAAGGAGAATTTGTGATGGGCGGGGAAGAATCCGGCGGCTTCACCATGAAAGGCCATGTTCCTGAAAAAGATGGAATTCTTGCCTGCCTCTTGGTTGCCGAAATGGTGGCCTCCACCAAAAAAAGTTTAAAAACCCTCACCGAAGATTTTCATAAGGAGATCGGCGTGTTTCTTTCCCGGCGGGTCAATCTGAAAGCGACGCCGGACATTATGTTCGCGCTTAAAGATTGGTTCACAAGCAAACCCCCGACGGAAATCAACGGCCTGCACGTTCACCGGATCGTTGAAATCGATGGATACAAATTTATTTTCCAAGGCGGCAGCTGGTTGGGCGTTCGGTTCTCAGGGACCGAACCAGTGGTTCGTTTCTATTACGAAGCGGACTCGGAAAAACAGTTGGACGTTCTCGCCAAGGCCGGAGAAAGCCTCCTTCACAAAGCATCGCAAGGCGCTTTGGCCGGTGGAAAAAAGAAACAGCCCGCCCTTCATTAACAATCCGTTCTCCAAATTTGATACCATTCGGCCCCTCTGGAGTATTTCTCTCCATTGATCCCACTCTCTCATACGGAGGACAACAGTCCTTGAAAATGTTCACAGTCAAACAAAAGGGGAAAAATAAAACCCCTTGGGTGATCGGACATCGCGGTGCGATGGGGCATGCCCCCGAAAACACCATGACCTCCTTCGAAGAGGCGCTGACCCTGGGCGCCGACATGCTTGAATTCGACGTCCGCCTTTCTAAAGACGGCATTCCGATGATCATTCATGACGCCAACTTAGACCGCACCGCAAACCGCTCCTTAAACGTAAACGCTCTCGATGCCGACGATTTGATTGATTTGGATGCCGGCTCTTGGTTCGACATGCGCTTCGCCGGCGAACACATCCCACGCCTCTCAACTCTTCTCAAATGGGCTTCGGCCAAAAAAACCAAAGCCAAAGGCCAGCTCGCTTATTTTGTTGAACTCAAAGTGGACGGCGACGAAAGCCGCCGTGAACAATTGATCAAAGCCGTTTTGAAAGAACTCAAAGATGCCAAAGTGATCAACCGCTCCGTTCTTATTTCTTTTGACGAGCCCTCTCTGATTCTCGCACGCAAACTCAGCCCGACCATCGCCACCGGTTTTCTCTACTCCGAATATCTTCATGACGCTTTGGAACGCGCCAAGAAACTGAAGACCAATCACATCCTCCCCCGAAAAGACCGCGTGACGGGAGATCTTGTGGAAGAAGCCCATGCCGCCGGCATGGCCGTGGTCGCTTGGACCGCGGACCGTCTCGATGAGTTTCGGAAGTTGGTGGTGTGGCAAGTGGACGGCGTCGCCACGAATTACCCCGATCGTCTCCTCGAGTTTTACCAACGCTAGAAAAAGTTAAATCCCTCGCGGCCGATCTGGGATTCGATCATCTGGCCGCGACCCGCCCGACCATTCCTCTCAAAGATCAGCAGGCTTATCAGTCGTGGGCCAACACCGGTGGTGCCGCCGGCATGGAGTACATGACCCGCGACGTTGAAAAACGACTCGACGTCCAAAAAACTTTCCCCGGTGTTAAAACCATTCTCACTCTCGGCATCAGTTACTACCAAGGTCCCGTCCCACCCAAACCTGGTCCCGCTTATGGACGCGTGGCCCGTTACGCGTGGGGATTGGATTACCACGACATTATTTCTCAACGCCTCGATACTTTTTTAAAAGCCCTTCCTGATATTATCGGCCCACAGTTTAAAGCGTCGGTCGCTCTCGATACCAAACCACTTCTCGAACGTTCTTTGGCCGCTCAAGCAGGTTTAGGTTTCATCGGAAAAAACACAGTCCTCATCATGCCCCGCTCTTCCACCGGCTCCCGCTTGGGATTCCACGTCGGCTCTTTCGTTTTCCTAACCGAAGTCCTCCTCGACATCGAATTCGATGAGGCCGAGGGACTTGCCCCCCGTAGCCTTGGCGAAGGGGG
>CAZJOE010000059.1:0-8141 GCA_964547555.1 uncultured Elusimicrobia bacterium
GGAAACCGCCAAGGAAGAGCTTCAGTCTTCCAATGAAGAGCTCATCACGGTCAACGATGAGCTGCGTCATGCCAACCTTGAATCCATTAAGCTCGTTAACGACCTTAATAACCTCGTGGATAGCGTTAATCTTCCCATTGTGATGGTGAGTAACGATCTAAAGATCCGGCGTTTCACGCCTGAAGCGGGAAGAGTCCTGCACCTTCTTCCCAGTGATACGGGACGGGCGCTGCTGGACTTCAACTTCCCCATTGATCTTACCGAACTCAAAAAACTGATTCTAGAGTCAGTTGATACCGTTTCCGTTAAGCAACAGCAGATTAAAAATGGAGAAAACCTATGGTACTCCGTGCAGATACGCCCCTACAAGACCATGGATAAAAAAATCGATGGAGCGGTGATCACCTTGATCGATATCGAAGCCATGAAACGCACTGAAGAAATAATTTTAAAAGCCCGAGACGCCGCAGAGGATGTTCTCAACACGATTCAAGAGCCCTTGATCGTGCTGGACGCCGCGCTTCGGGTAACGAAAGCAAGCGCCTCGTTCTATAAGACATTTAAAACCACGCCGGAAAAAACTGAACACCAAAACTTTCTCAGTCTGGGAAATGGGCACTGGAATATTCCAAGCCTTCGGACACGGCTTGAAGAAGTGGCCCATGAAAGTTCCCCTCTTTTAAATTTTCCGATTGATCAGCCCTTTGAAACAATCGGCCGACGGCTCATGATGCTGAATGCCTCCAAAATTTTATCCCGAGATAAGAGCGAACCACTGGTTCTTCTGGCCATTGTGGATATGACGGAGCAAAAAAATGCGGAAGAAAATTTGGCCAAAAAAGTACAAGAATTGGCCCGTTCCAATCAAAACCTCGAAGATTTTGCCCATATTATTTCGCACGATCTCGAGGCCCCCTTACGGCAAATCATTTCTTTCGGCGAACTCTTGAAAACGAACATTCATACACCTGAGAAAGCGCTCGACCATCTCCATCGCATGCTGAGAGGGGCTACCAAGATGAATGAAATCATTCGCAGTATCGTCACCTTTTCATCTGCGACGGCCTCAAAAAAAATGGAAATTGTTGATATGTCAGCTGTTGTCAAAGAAGTCTTATCTGATGTGGAAAACCAAATTAATGAAGTTGGCGCAAAAATCACTTTTGATACCCTTCCCATCGTGAAAGCCAACAAAATTCAAATTGTCCAATTGCTGACAAATCTCATCAACAACGCGATTAAATATCAGGGAAAAGAAGCGCCTTGTATTCATATTGCCGCGAAGAAGGAAAACCAGATGTGGATTTGTTCGGTCCGCGATAACGGCATCGGAATTGAGAAAAAGGATGCCAAACGAATTTTTGATTTATTTCAGAGAATCATCCAGGAAGGGAAACCCGGCGCCGGCGTGGGCCTCACCATCTGCAAAAAAGTCGTGGAAAACCATGGGGGAGAAATCTGGGTGGAATCAGAACTGCATAAGGGATCCACTTTTTACTTCACATTTCCTATCTCTGAAACTCTCTCCCCCAGCCCACAAAAAGTTCTCAGTTAACTGGCGAGAACCTTAATCTAAGGACGTTGTTCCAATAATTCACATGGGCTTAAAGATATGATGGTGACAGCAGAAGCCTGTGTAATTTCTTTCATTCGTCCTTGCACAGTTAAAGGATCGCCCGGGGAAAGCTTTGCTAAATGCGCTAAGTCTTCTTTTTTATCCACCAGACAGGAAAGTAATTTTGACGAGCCAAGGAAGGTTGCCTTATCAATGGCCAAATACACAACAGCACCAAATGTAATGACTTTAATGCTGTCGACCGGAGCAGTAATGGGAGTTTGAGCAAATCGTTCGTCACATTTTGCTCGAAGCGGGTTTATTTTCGCTTCATCAGCGCAAGCCACCATCTCATTCCAGACGGTATTCGTTGGATTCTGACTAAGAGTTCCAGTCGTCGCGCACCCCACCACAGAAGTAAGACAAAGAATAAGTAAGAGTTTGACGTTCAACATTTATTTCCCCCATTGACAGAGCGTCTGGTTAGCCCACCAATTGGTCATATTCTGAATGACTTCCAATCCAAAACCATAATAGGCCCCCGGATGATTCAACAGCAAGGGAACGATAAGAGAGACCTACTCTTACAGAACGGTATTTGCCGACTTTCTTAAAATGGAGAGAGGGATGATGAGGATCAGTCTTTAAAAGTTTAAAATTCCTGTCGGCCAATTTCCGAACTGACCTAGGTAACGAACGGTAGGATCGCCAGAATTCAGGCGTTGTGAAATGTTTCAAAGTTCTCTTGTTTTTCCGGCTCGGTGGGATGCTAAGGCCTGATCTGCCAATTTCTTAAGTTTTCCGGATCGCACGTCTCTTCCAATTTGCTGATCCCAAGCATCAGAATCAAACTTTAAAAACCACTCTCGAAACATTGCGAGGCTTGAGCGATTAAGTTTCTTTATTTCATGCTCTAATGATTGAACTCGTGTCATAATTTATTCCTCCGACGGAAATATACCACACATTCTCGACATTTTCATAGCAGGAATTCGTCTCCATGCTTGGCAAAACTGGCATCTTATGAACCGGCACGATCTCCGATTTCTACTAGCAACCGCTTTTCGAAAAAACATGCATGATGGTTAATTGGTTACCTTTCTTCACTTTTAAAATCGCTTCTGATATGGGGTGCTGGGTATCCTCCGATTTAATGTTGGCTTTCTTCGGGAGATACCGAATGTAAACATAGTAATCGCCGTTGCTCTGGTATTCCACCTGAGAATCTCGGTTCTCAAAATACCGCGGTTTAACGCCATTCAATTGAATCTTCTGCCCATCCAAAACCATGAGTCCGTCAAAAAAGATTGCATCTCCTATATCATTGGTTTTATTCCGCGTGAACAAGGAATATCCAGCTCCGGAGTGGTCCTTTAAATCCAGTGGTCCTACTTTCGGCCCTGCGGAAGTAGCCGTCTTTTCATTCTCAAGGGGAATCCACACATCTTTGTAATTAGGAATATCGTCACCTTTGACTCGGCGCAAGGCCTTTAATGCGATTGACTTGAGAAGATAGGAATTATCGACACCTTTGAGCGACCCGGTGACATTGGTGCGAGCTCCCCATGTTGGCGTCATTCCCTTTGAACCTGACTTACTCACCGTTACTTTCTCAGTTAACGGATCTTTGGGATCACCGGCCAACTCCGTTAAAATGGAAATTGCTTGGGCTCCTTCTGTCCCGATGAGGCGAAAAAATTCTGCTGCTCCATATCTGGTCTCCACCTGTTCCCGATTATCCGCTAGGACTTGAAGAATCTGATTAATAGTAGATGGCGATACATCATTAAACTTCGTGAGCGCCCACACCGCTGATCGCCTTTCATTGGGACTACCCATGCGAATAATTTCGCTCAATCTATTTTCCGCTGGTGCACCTATTTGAGCGAGAAGTTCGGCAGCTGTTGAATTAAAGAACCCAAGGTTCCACATCTGCTTGTCGTTGAGATCCTGAATAAGACCATCGACAGAGTTTTGTTGGACTGATTCTGCGCAGGAGGAGTGGGGCATTCTAAAAATAAGGGGACTATAGAAACTTCCCAAAACGAAAAGGTGGAGAATGACAAACCGAATATATGGTAGGCCGAAGATTACTTTTTGCATGGATAGCTTGCATTGAGCGCCGCCATAATCGCGGCGCTGGGCGGAAGGTTGTAAAGCTCAGGGTGTTTGCGAAGATGTTGTGTTATGGCGTCGGCTAATTTTATATCGGCCAACTTACTTGGCAAACAATACCCCATATTTGGATTGTCTATATTGTTAAGGCCATCCGCCTCAAGGAATCCGTTGATATAGCCGCCACAAAGCGTTGACCTAACAATTCGAATTATTGTTTGGTCATCCTGTATGTCGAGGTTGCTCATTTCTTGACAATTAATAAGGAGGTCTTTCCCAATTTTTATTCGAGTATCGCCAGGATTGGTCATCGGTTCAACTGAATACCCTAAGCTCGGGAACAATAAAAAGAATCCAAATACGAAATATTTCATAACACTTCCATTCCTTTTTCTCTATGGAAAATTAGTTTCCTATCGCTTTGGCGAGTCTTGTTAATACCCGTTCTTTCCCAAGAACTTCCAACATATGAAAAAGACTTGGGCCCTTTGTTCGCCCCGACACGGCCACCCGAACGGGATGAAAAACTTGACCGTTTTTGAGGCCGTTGTTTTTGGCGTAGTCGCGGCACAATTGATCGGTGTTGGCGGTGGTTAATTCGGGAAGTTTTTTAAATTCTTCGAGCGCCCCTTTAAGAACATTGATCGCCCCTTCTTTTTTAAGGACGTCTTCTACCGCTTGGGGATCGAAGACGACTTCTTTGTGAAGGAAGAAATCAACGAGCTTGGGGGCGTCGGATAAAACGACCAGTTTTTCTTGTTCGAGCATGAGCGCGGCGTGGACGTAAGTTTTGAGGGCTTCGTCCGCTTTTTCCGTTACTAGTCCCGCCTCAATGAGATACGGCCAGGTCCTCTCCATCAGTTGGTCTTTGGTTAATTTGCGGATGTAGACGCCGTTCATCCATTTGAGTTTTTCCATGTCGAAAACGGCGGGGCTTTTTTGGCAGCGTTCGAGTTCGAACTTTTCCACCAATTCTTTAAAGCGATCCGCCGGATCAAATAGCTGTTGAGAATCGGTGGTCGCCCATCCAAGGAGCACCAAATAATTGAGCATCACTTCCGGTAAATATCCTTCTTTCTTAAATTCTTCGATCGACGTGGCTCCGTGTCGCTTGGAAAGACGCGAGCCATCCGGTCCATGAATCATCGAGATGTGGGCGTAAATGGGAATCTCTTTCCAACCGAACGCTTCATAAAGCTGGATTTGGCGAGGCGTGTTGGACAAATGATCGTCGCCGCGAATCACATGGGTAATCTTCATTAAATAATCGTCGACGGCGCCCGCGAACATAAACGTCGGGATGCCGGAGCTTTTTAAAATAATGAAATCGTCCAAAAGCTCGCTTTCAAATTTAACGACGCCTTTGACCACATCGTTGAATTCAACCGACCCTTCATGGGGACGGGCAAAACGGTAAACGTGGGCGTCCCCCGCCTTCACTCGCTCTTCAGCTTTTTCTTTTGGCAAAGCACGGCAGCGACCATCATATTTCGGAGGCTGCTTCATCACCATGGCTTTGTTGCGCATGGCTTCCAACTCTTCTTTGGAGCAGAAACACGCGTAGGCTTTCCCTGATTCCAAAAGAATATTGAGATGCTTCCTATATATATCGGTCCGCATCATCTGGTAATAAGGGCCGAACTCTCCCCTGGATCCCTCATGCCCCGCGGCGCCAGGCCCTTCATCCCAATCCAGGCCCAACCAACGAAGGCCGGTCAAAATGGCCGTCATGGATTCCTCGGTCGAGCGAGCCTCATCGGTGTCTTCGATGCGCAAAAGAAAAGTGCCTTTGTGGTGGCGTGAATAAAGCCAGTTATAAAGGGCGGTGCGGGCACCTCCGACATGGAGAAATCCCGTTGGCGATGGGGCGAAACGGACTCGAAATCCTTCGACACGGCTCAGGACAGGCATTAAGGCAATTCCTCTAAGGGGACCATGATGACGGTTTTCATAATTTCATTGAAGCACACGCTGAATTTATGGAAAAAACCTTCACGGCCTAGAATGTTAAAGCTGGTGGCAAAGTTTGTTGAGAAACCGATTTTTGTTTTGAAACGGGTCCGTTCCACTTGGATTTCAACTTTGGAAACCACAATATCAACCCCGCCATTGGCGGTTCCCAAATGAACATTCGCTTTTGTTTTGGTCGGCAAGTGTAAAGCCTTCGAAATCTCCGGACGAAAAACAGAAATGGACGCACCTGAATCAATCAGAGCAAATGTTTTAACGCGGTACTTTCCGTTGCGAAGGGTGACGGGAATCAGAGGGTAATGCTTGCCGTGAAACCGAACGTAATGAAAATTGTAATGAGGGACCAGCTGTTCTTTTTTCAAACGTTTTTGAGAGAAGGCTGGATGAGGGGAACGGGCGAATTAAGTTCATCCTTGGAGGGAACGTGAAATAGAAAAGGAGTTTCATTGGACTTCTTCTTACCCGAAACCAGCCCGTCCTTGGTGGTGAACACCACGCATTGGCCTGAAAATTTCTCAAGGGTTCTGGCGTGCTCGCACAGCCACTGGGTTTCTTTGGTCAAGTTCATGATGTCCTCCTCTTTTTTTTAAGCGATCAGCTTGTTAAGCGGATACTCGATGATCCCTTCGGCGCCGGCGCGTTTGAGTTCCGGCAAAATTCGTTTCACCACGGTCTCTTCCACCACGACTTCGATGGCAATCCACTCGGCCAACGTCAACTTGCTGACCGTCGGGCGCTTCAAGGATGGGAGTATGGCCATTATTTTATCCAAGTTTTCCTCTTTGAGGTTCATTTTTAAGCCGACCATGCCTTCAGCGGCCAAAGCGCCTTTGAGAAGAATGGAGATGTTTTCCATTTTATTTCTCTTCCAAGGATCATTCCAAGCAGTGGGATTGGCGATAAAGCGCGTGGTCGAAGAAAGGAAATCTTCAACGATGCGAAGTTTATTGGCGCGAAGGGAACGGCCTGTTTCAGTGAGTTCCACGATGGCGTCCACGAGCATCCCCGCTTTGGCTTCGGTGGCGCCCCACGAAAATTCCACCAGCGCTTTCACGTTTTTCTTCTTTAAGTATTCGGTCACGAAATTGACGAGTTCGGTCGCGACTGTTTTCCCATTTAAGTCTTGGACAGAATTAATAGGAGAGTCGTTCGGAACAGCCAACACCCAGCGGACCGGGCGGAAACCTGATTTTCCATAGGCGAGTTCGCAAATTTCTTGGACTTTGGCGCCGGATTCCACGATCCAGTCGTGACCCGTGAGACCGGCGTCAAACAAACCGTCCTGGACGTATTTGGCCATTTCTTGGGAGCGGACCAACATGATTTCAATTTCGTCGTCATCGCAATAAGGGAAGTACGATCGGTCCCCGGCGCTGATGCGGATGCCGGCTCTTTTAAAAAGTTCCATGGTTGATTCTTGGAGGCTGCCTTTGGGCAAGCCCAGTTTGAGGATGTTCTTTTTGTCTTTCATAGGGCCGGGAGTTTAGCATTTCGAAATGCTCTCATCAGCCGAGATGTAAGCGGACCGGGCGCTTTTTTCCGAAGGGTTCGAGGTCTGTCCCCCGCCTTCGTTTGGATCACGACCTTTTGGATCGGCATCACTTCCATGGTGGTGTTGGAGAGGAAAAGCTCATCAGCTCCTATTATGTCTGCCAGCCGGAGGCGAGTTTCCTTAAATTTGATTCCCCATCGCTTAGCCAACTTGAGAACAAAATCTCGTGTTACGCCAGCCAACAAGGTTCCTTCCAAGACTGGAGTCTTAAGAATTCCGTTTTTAATCAAAAATATGTTGCTGACCGTTCCTTCGGCCAAATATCCATCCTGGGTCAACATAACTCCCTCAAAAGCGCCCAGTCGAATCGATTCATGCTTGGCCAAGATACCGTTCATGCAGCTGGTCGATTTCACATGCGGCGGCAATGAAACCGGATGGTTGCGACGAATGGGAACCACCGCGATAATAATTCCTTTTTCGTGCAGAGCGGACGGATAGGGGGTAAAGGGGTAAGAAACAATGACCAATGTTGGTTTTTTACAAAGACGCGGATCAAATCCATAAGCACCCGGTCCGCGAGAAACCGTCAACCGTACCACTGATTCTTTGTGGTGATTGGCCCGGACTGTTTTCTCCAGGGCGCGGCCCAGACCCGCTAAAGATAAAGGAAGCTTGAGTCCGATTCCCTGGGCTGAATGTTGGAGCCGTTTTAAATGTTCTTTCAGCTGGAAGGGTCTTCTGTTATAGACGCGGAGCGTTTCGTAAATTCCATCCCCATAAAGAAATCCATGGTCATCAATGGAGATGACCGCTTTTTCTCTCTGAATCAATTTTCCATTCACATAGGCGAGCATAATGACGGAATTGTACCCTTTTAGGACGATTCGTATAAATGTGGTATGGTGGGCCCATGCCTATAAGAAAACGACGACCTGTTAAACATCTGAACAAAAACCAGGAACGCCTGATGCGGCGCGAAGGCCAAGAACGGCAGTCTCAAAGCGC
>CAZJOE010000060.1:0-8104 GCA_964547555.1 uncultured Elusimicrobia bacterium
GGTGGATGAATGTTCTCAAATCCTTGCCGGTGAGAAAAAAGAAGTGACTTCGACCTAATCAATTGATCAAAGGGGTCAAGTCTGGAGAAGTGAGAAGAGAACTTGATCACAGCAAAACTAGTCACTACTCCAGACTTGACCCCAATTCCAACATATGAGCGGTGCTGAACAGTTTCGTCATTTTAAGAAGATTCGTTCTCGGGCAAGATGGATGCGATTATTGTTATTTCCATTTCCCTATTCTTTGACTATGTTTGCAGTCGAAGATTTTTTAAATTTTGAATGCCCCGATTGCCGAGAGCCCTTTTCTGTCAGATATGTTGAAAATTTATTAGAGGCACTAAACAGGATCGACTGGAACACAAACACTTGTGTCCATTGTGGCTTTAACATTGAAAGGCATTAAGCGGCCATAGAAAGCGGTACCGGTTCTCAAGGTTCCAGTTTTGCCAGAAAAGGGGAGAAGTTATATTTTGTCAAAGGGGTCAAGTCTGGAGGAGTGAGGAGAGAAACTCCCCACAACAAAACTAGTCACTACTCCAGACTTGACCCCAATTCCACAATTACAATTACATGAACCAGTGAAATTAAAATACATGTTTCCTTCAAACACCAAGCGACTGCGGTTTCTATCCGCGCTTCTTCTATTCTCGTTTCTCCTGCTGACGTGGGACACCTTCTGGCCTTCAAAAGAGACTCGCCTTGTTTCGACCGCCCAAAAGTTAGAGAGTCAATGGCTCTCCAATCAATTGGTTTTGTCGCAGTCGAAAACACGCCAAAATCTCCTTCGCATGTTTTCCGGCTTGAACAGAATCGGCGACGAACAAAGAATGGAACGGCTAAGCTTGATTTTCCTTGACGATCGGTTTCCAGCCGGCGAACTAAAGACCATTGTGCAGATCATCTCAGCCTCGCTCGAGAAATGGAATGATGATTCTCCTTTATGGAAGAAAGCGCTACTTCAAAAGGGCGGGGCGTTAACGGCAGTTTCCGAGCGTGGAATGGTTCAGTCATCCCCAATGCCCCGAATCGACGTTGAGGTTCGCTATTCGGGCCCGCAAAACAATATGAACACCGTTTATTTATCTGGGAACTGGGATGAGAACGGTTCGCTCGCCTCTTTGCGCGGCTGGAATCCGGTTCACATGCAAAAGGTTGCAAACAAACCGACTTGGTCGTGCCAAATTTCGGTAGAACCCTTGTCCCACTCCAATTATTACCATGCTGTTGTGAGAACTGCTCCCTGGCCGCAAGGGAGGGCGCTCGGTCACACTGTGTTTGCTGCGACCCGAAACGGTCAAATAGTCGACGTCCCGCCTCTATTCCTCTCATCTTCAGTCGCCTCCCCCACCCAAGTTTCGCGTCACTCCAATAAGCGAATTAAACTTGCGCTTCTTGGAATTGACGGCGCAACATGGTACGCCCTTCTACCGATGATGCAGTCTGACCGGTTGCCAAATTTCTCAAAGATGGCCGAGCAAGGATCGATGATCCGGCTTACGTCGCTTGGTGGAGACATTGGCTATACAAGTCTGCCGTGCATCCACACTGCTCTGACGGGCACCCTGCCTTATAAACACAAAACCAAAAAGGACTTTTTTGGCTTTTCATTTCGCGAACCAGTCCCTCGCTTGTGGCAGATTCTTTCCGGACTTGGCTTCCGCGTTTGTTCTGTTGGTATGTGGGGCACGTTTCCGGTCGAAAAGATAAACGGTCAAATGATTTCCGAAGCTTACTTTCTGCTGAGGGGGTTAAATCAACCCGAAATTCAGCGGGCGTTTCTGGATCCCAAAACAATCGCTTTCTCACAAATGTTCGAAGTCTCGGCTTCTGATCTAAAAAGGTTAAAGAAGTTCAGCGGCTTCATTCAAAGATACGTATCGACCACGTGGCCAATGGGACTGGAAGAGGAGTTGAGCAAAGCTGTCTCGGCTGTGACTATTAAGCCGGGGCTTGAGCTGGACGAACAAGCGAGGCTTCTCTATGATACGCAGATAATTAAAGTCAATCGCTATTTGCTCGATACCGCGGAAATGGACGTTTTGATTTCCTACTTGATCGGGTTGGACACCGTGTCTCATTCGTACTGGCATGAATTTGAACCCCAAGTTCTAAAATCTTTTGCATCATCGCCGAATCTCTCGCTGGCGCGCGAGGTCAAGCAGATTAAAGATTCATCCCGAGGGAAATTTTTCGACGCGTTCACGGAGGTTGACAATTTCCTTGGAACACTATTGGAGCGAAGCGATAACATCGTCATATTTTCTGATCACGGGATGACCGCACGCACCTCGGGAAAACCATGGCCCATAATCAATTTGGATGCGCAAAAGATACTCCAATCTTTTAAACGCGCCCGCAGGTCTTTGCCGCCTTCATTGTTTTTGGTCCGGTTTGAGGATGACGGCATCATTTTTTCATTGGCCGATTCCACGGAGGATTCGCGTAAACAACTGACAACTTTTCAAGAATACTTGTCATCCGTTGAATACGCATCAGATAGAAAAAAGCTTCTTCTCATCTCAAACCTGGAGGAAGGCGGAGGCGAATGGGGCGTCAAGGTAGCGCTGAACCCCGATCTCGTCACCCGTGACCCATTCGGCGCCCTCGACAGTCTCAATGGACCGGCTGAATTCGCAGATTTTGTTAGCCTTTCTTTTTTGGAGGCGGAGCACGCGGGAAATGGGGTTCTTTTGCTGAAAGGTCCGACCGTCTTACCGGGAAAAGTGTTGCGCGAGGCCTATATGACAGATATAGTCCCAACCGCGCTCTACATGCTCGGACAGTCTCCCTCAACCACAATGCCCGGTCGGCCACTTTTCGAAGCGATGGATCCGACGTACGTGTCTCAAAACCCGGTGCGCCCTGTTAACAAGAATCATGCCGGTGAGCGGCCTTTAATTTCAATTGCTCGTGCGATAAAATGGAAATCACTTATAAACGACCTCATAAAAACCCGGTTTCAACCAAAATGAAGCCCGGACTCCTTCAAAAGGTTAAAGAAGCCCAACTATTTTTTAGCCACGCTCTTACAACGTATAAGGATATGGGCATGCTGTTCCCAAGTTCTGTTCATGTTGCCGAAAAGATCGCCGACTTGCTCCCGCTTGAAAGCATGGTCAAGATTTTCGAAATCGGAGCTGGGACCGGTAGCTTAACTCGCGCCCTATTAAAGAAAATGAATTCCGACTCAAAACTTATTTGTATTGAAAAGACACCGGCCTTCTGTCGGTACTTAAAGAATATGATTGATGACTCCCGCCTTTCCGTGACGGAGTCGCCGGCCGAGAACGTTTTGAACGACTTCCCGCAACTAGCCGATTCGTCAGCCGATTGTGTTGTATTGTCCCTCCCTGCCAAACTCGTCTCTCCGCAAACCCGCGAAAAATGGGCGGAACTTTCTTGGGCGCTTCTTAAGCCCGGAGGGCTGCTCGTGGTCCAACAATGTGTGCCCGTCATGGAAGCTCATCTCCGCCATCCGAAGTGGTCTTTCCAGTCACGGAAATGGATTTTTAATCTGCCTCCCTTTCGGGCGGACATATTCACGAGGCATTCGTAACCACGAGATTGCAGTGGATGGCTTAGCGTCTAATTTTTTTGCGTTCTCGGGCTTGAAGCTCCATCCATTCTTCTTCCGCTTGTTCGGGAGATCCCATTTTGACGGCTTCGGGGAGGGTGGGTCTTAAGGATTGAAGAAAGGCGCTTTTACCGACCCACACGGTGGCGAGAAAAATATCTTGGTCCATGTATCCCAAGGGGCCGGACAGGTCGTAATCGGCTTCCAGGTTGCCTGAATCTTTGTCTTTCTTTCCTTTTATCCACTTCTCAAAAATGAATTCTTTCGCGGCTTGAATAAAAGTGAGATGAGTGTCTGTTTTTCCGAGTATATCCAATTCCTCACATTTCCGATGGACACGGCCCGTAAAGTGTCCTTCCCCGGCGGAAAATTTTCCTTCGATTGTGGCATATCCTTTCTCTAGATCAACCCCGGTATAGTACCGGAGAACAGGATTTAATCGGGTGAGATTGAAACGTTCCAGTTTTCCTTTGAGTTTAAAGGCGGCATGTTCCTGAAAGGGATTGACTTCGACGTCGACGGTGAGGGGGGCTTCATTCATCATTCGACCCATGCCTCGGACGCGAGTTGAACTGGAAAGAAGAAGCTGGGGCCGATTGGTCAGGTTTGTTCCTTCTGCGTTAATTTGGTCGAAATAAAGATCGGTGGGAGGAATGTCTTCGTCATTTCGAACACGGAGGCTTCCGTTTACGATTTTGATTCGGTTGATTCGAAAGGACGGAAACGTAGCGAAGTACGGCTGCCACAAGGCAAATTTTCTTGCCTGGCCGGGTTTGCGTTGGCGCATGAGGAAAAGGCTCTTGGGGTTCTGCAGCTTGATTGTCCCAACCAGGTTCTTTTTAAGCAGATGCCGCCACGAAAGGTCCAAAATAATTGTGTCGGCAGAAATAAAGGCGGCGGGTGCTTTTTCTTCATTTTTGTCTATGCGAAATTGCTTGATAATCAGCGTACCGGCGAACCCCACTCTGGCTTTGGCGACCTCTCCGTTATATCCGGGGATCTGAGCCAGGCGTTTGTTTATTTCACGAGTGAGGTAGCGAGGATGCAGGAACCATAACGCCCCGCAGAGGCTGAGGAAAGCAAGGCAGAGGATTAAAAGGACGTTTCGAACAGAGAACCTTTGCATGTCCTCAAAACTAGCTAATTCGCCCCCTTAAAAGAAGGAAGCTTAGCTGTAAGTGGCGTCGCCGAGGCCGAGGATGGGAATGAAGATGAAAGGGAGGAGGGCCAGGCCAAGGCCGAATCCCACTCCCTTGTTAAACCTCTTGGCGACGTCGATTGAAACGATGATTCCCATCACAATGTTAACGAGGGGAATAAAGAAGAGCAACACCCACCAGCCGGGCCGGCTGGCGATTTTAAGCCAGATGTAGAGGTTGTAGATGGGAACGATAACGGCCCATCCCGGCTGCCCCGCCTTCACGTAAACTTTCCACGCGGCGACAATGACGAGAACGGCTAAGGCAACGGCCAGGAGATTTTTTACCAGTTCCATGCTTGTTTTTTACGCGGCCCGCTGTTGACGAACTTGCGCTGCCAGCGCCTCCATTTCTACCTTCATTTGATGTTTTTCGTTTTGAATGCGGCGCATTTGCTCATCCATCACGTTCTGTTGGTGCATGAACTCTTGCGTCAGTGTTTCAACTCTCTTCTGTAGATCTTTTTTGGCCTGCTCCATCTCTTCTCCCTTGTGCTCCGCTTCTCCGGCCATCTTCTCATATTCCGCTTTCTGCTCGTCCAGCCCGATTTGCTTCGCTTGGAGTTCCGACATGGTCCGTTCCATTTGGACCGTCATGTCGTGCTGCTTCTGCAAGAAGCGTCTTTGGAGCTCTTCTTCTTTCTGCGAGTAGGAGTCTTGAAGCTCCGTCATCTTCGCGGCCAGTTTTATCTTTATTTCGGTCGTCTCTTCAATCCATTTCTTTCGGGCTTCGGCGAAGTCGGCTTCTTTGGTGGACATTTCGCGGCGGGCTTTGTCGGTGATTTCCGAGACCCGTTCTTCAAGGCGCACCGGCCATTCCATGTCGGCTTTCTTCTTATAAGTTTCGAATTCTTCCTCTTTGCGGCGGGCTTGGAAGCGGATTTGCTCGAGCTGTTCTTCAAAGGTCCGTTTCTGGTCTTCGAGGCGTTTCATCGCCGCTTCTTGCTCGCTGCTCCATTTTTCTCTCTGGGCTTCCAATTGATGGACGCGCGATGAGTATTCGGCGGTCCGTTTCTTCATGGACTCTTCCGTCTGCGCGTACAAAGCCTTTTGTTCGTCATAGATTTTTTTCTGAAGATCTTCGTAGAAAAGTTCGAGTTTTTTCTTCTCGTCTTTCATGTGGTTTTCAAAATTTTTCCGCTCGTCGAGAAGCTTTTGAACGATGCCTTTTCGTTCGGACTCGATTTGCTGTTCGGCTTCGCGCAATTGAGTTTCTTTCTCGTCGATTTCAGTGAGAAGCGAACGTTTCATGTCTTCAAACGCTTTTTCACGTTCCTCTTCTTTCATGTTGGACTGGGCTTCAAGCTCTTCAGCTCGTTTTTTCCAAAGACCTTCGAGTTCGAGGGACAGTCTGCGGTGCGATTCCTCCGCTTTAACCTCCCAGCCTTTTTGCTCCGTGACGATTTTTGTCCGGAGATCTTTTTCGAATTGCTCCATTTTTTGGTTGTCTTTAAACATAGCTTCCTCCCAGATGCGTTGTTGTTTTTTTTGTTCCGCGGACAATGACTTTTCGAGTTCAAAGAGTCGGTCTTCTTCTTTTCGGACCTGAAAGAGCAGAGCGTCCTCTTTGGTTTTGTAATTATTTGAAAGTTCGGTTTCGAGAGTTTGGATGCGTTTGCGTTCCGCTTCCATTTGGATCCTGCGCTTCTCCCAATCATCCTCATGGGCCATTTGAGATTCTTTGGTTTTGGCCACCAGCGCCTCATAGTCGCGTTTCAGCTTGGCATCTTGGTTGAGGAGTTTCTCCATTTCTAATTTCTTCTCATCTTCAAATTTCTGCACGGCCAGCGCGCGTTGGGTCTCCCAGTCTTGCCGTTCGCGAGTGAGGGCCATTTCTTTCTCGTGGAAGCTCCGTTCGAGCTCGGCCCGGCGCGATTCCAGCATGCGCGCGTACTGTTTTCTTTCTTCGTCAGCGATGATTTCGGATTTGGAAACCCGTTCCTGGAGCGCCGATTCGATTTCAGCGGTCCGGCGGGTAAAAGATTCTTCAAGCTGCAGTTCGTGTTTCTTTTTGTCGGCTTGGACTTTCTCGCCCAGTTCTTTTTCAACCTGCTCGAGGCGGGCGCGTCCTTGTTCAAGTTCGTGGCGAACTTCTTTGCGCTCCATTTCGATTTGCGCGCGAAGTTCTCCCGTCAGTTTCATGCCGTTGTTCTGAATTCTCTTTTTCTCTTCATCCAATTGGTCTTGTTTGTGGACAAGGGCATTTTCCAAATCTTGCAGGCGGCGTTTTTCGGCTTGTTCGTGGCCGCCCACACGGTCCAATTCCCGGCGAATGCGGTCGGCGGCGTCCAGTTCCATTTTCTTCTTGTTGGCTTCCATGACCGCTTTTTCGTCTTCTAGTCCGAGCCGTAAATTTTCCATTTCGATTTGGCGGCGGTCTTTTTCATGCAGCCATTCTTGTTGGGTTTTGGCGAGCCGTTCTTGCTTGTCGAAATACTCTTTCTCTAAGTTGCTCCGGTGTTCCAATTGTTTATTTTCGAGCTCTTCTTGGCGGGCGCGAAGGAAGTCTTCGGCGCGGCTCTTCAGGCGTTCTTCTTCATGGGAAATTTTGATTTGAAGTGTTTTTTCGTTGGCTTCGAGTTTTTTGTATTCGGCGTCGATCTTGGCCTGGGTCGTGGCGCGCTCTTCTTCGAGGCGTTTTTCTGATTCGGCCTCCATTTGCTCGAGCTGCTGCGACACTTCTTCGGCTCGTTGCTGCAGGATCATCTTTTCGTTTTCGGCTTTTAATAAAAGGTCTTTTTCAAGCAGCTCGAGTCGGTTGGCATCTTCACGCATTTTCACTTGCCAGAGCTTTTGTTCTTCGGCCGCTTTTTCAGCAAGGGCCCGCTCCGTGTCGTTGATTCGCTTTTGGTCGTTGCGGATCTGCGCTTCCCACATTTCTTTTTCTTGGCGGATCTTGGTCATGAAGTCGGTCCGCTCTTTTTCAAGCGTTTGCCGCTTCTCTTGGACGTCTAAGTCAAATTGTTTTCTCTCTCGTTCGAAGCCTTCGCCGCGCACCTGATTGGCGGCTTCCAAGGCGCGGATTTTTTCTTCGTAGCGGTTCGTAAGATCTCGTTCCTTGACCGCGTGTTGTTCCAGAAATTCGCGGCGCTCAATTTCAAAGTCGCGGCGCATGGTTTCACGAGAGGCTTCAACGTCACGGACCAAATCGGCGCGGAGCCGGTCCATTTCCTCTTTTTTAATGCTGTAGCGGCGATCGGTGTCGGCTTGGAGAAGCGCGCGGTCTTTTTCAAGCTGACGCGTGTACTGGTCCAATCGTTCCTGTAAATCTCTTTCCTTTTGAATCATCCGGTCTTGTTGGATCGCCATCCGGTGGGTGAATTCTTCTT
>CAZJOE010000061.1:0-8100 GCA_964547555.1 uncultured Elusimicrobia bacterium
CGGGGAATAAAAATGCCGAGAAAATATTCGTCGGCAATATTCACCGAGACTTTGAAATCCGCAGCGAAACGGCGGCCACACTGGTCCAAAAACTTTTTTATTACTTGGGTGGAAAAGGGAAAACTGCCCTTGAGTGGCAAGACTTGGTCACGCTTTTTTTCTTTCAAAACCCTTCAACCATTCCCACTGTTGAGTCCAACTATGTGACGTTTAACCCGCGGGACTTTCCCTATTCAGTGGAGAAGGTCATATTGACCGATTGGGAAACGGCGGACGGCAAGCACTCTGGCGGAAGAGTGGTGGATGAACTCATCAACGTAGTGAACATGAAACTTCAAAAAACCCTCAAACCCTTCCGTCACACCGTTTCTATCGTGGTCCCCGGTCTTGATGAAGAAAAAACCATCCAAGGGGTTCTTCATGATTTAACGCTCCTCAATTTTGAACCCATGGGCCTTGGAAAAGAAATTATATTTGTCGATGGGGGCTCCACTGACAAAACGATGGAACTCGCTCAATCCGTGCATTCAGTAAAAGTTTTTAAAAATACCGAAAAGCCGGGAAGAGGTGCCACGATTCGATTCGGCATTGAACGCGCGACAGGAGACATCGTTGTTTTCTTTCCAAGTGATGCCGAGTATCAAGCCCAGGACGTGTTAACCGTTGTGCGGGCCATTGTGGACAATGGTTTTCAAGCTGTCTTTGGAAGCCGCGCCATCAAATGCATCAACCTCGATCAGCGACTTCGCAAAATATACCAAGGAAACACACTGCTTTATCTCGTGGGAAAATACGGAGGGATGCTCATCAGTGTCATCAGTTTATTTTTATACAACCGGTTTGTTAGCGATCCCCTCACGGGTTTGAAAGCGTTCGACACGCGGCTGTTGCGAAGCCTCAATTTAAAATCGAACGGCCTCAACCTTGAAACGGAAATTCTGGCCAAGCTGGGGAAAAAAGCTATTTATATTTTGGAAGTGCCGGTAGAATTTCGTCCTCGCACGCGGCGCGAAGGAAAAAAAACTACATTTTTCCACGGCGTACGCGCGCTGGGAACCCTTTTACGAGAGTGGACAACTCCATGAGAAAACTTTCCGTAGTCATTCCCGCCTACAATGAAGAACGATTTATCGGCTCGCTATTAAAAAGGGTGCTTGAAACACCCACTGAAACCAAAGGATTTACAAAAGAGGTCGTGGTCGTGGATGATGGATCAAAGGATGGAACAGGCGCGGCCATTCAGAAATTTCCGCAGGTCCGGTACATGAGGCAGGAAAACAAAGGCAAGGGCGCGGCGGTCCAATATGGAATCAGCGTCTCAACAGGTGATTACGTTCTCGTCCAAGACGCCGATCTGGAATATGACCCCGCCGACTATCTCCCCATGCTGGAAGCCCTGCCTGCGGAAACCCAAGCTGTCGTCTATGGAAGCCGGACAAAAGGCCAAATGCGAAATGGCTTTTCATGGACGCCGGGAAAGCATCCGAACCAATCGATGGGGGCTTGGGTCGCGAATATCGTTTTATCCCTTTGGACTTTTATTCTGTACCGGGTTTGGGTCACCGATCCTCTCACCGCGTATAAACTTTATCCGATTTCTTTCTTAAAAGAGAACCCGGCCACAACAACAGGGTTCGAAACGGACCATGAATTAACGGCCAAGATCGTTAAACGGAAAATTCCGATTCTGGAAGTGCCTATCGCTTACACGCCTCGTTCGGTGAGGGAAGGGAAAAAAATAAAAGCCAGCGATGGATTGATCGCGATGTGGACGCTTTTAAAATTTAGATGGATGAACTAGCTGGCTTAAATTAGCTTCAACATACCGCAGAAAAAATCCAAAAGACAACAAGCAAAGCGCCGGATATCCCCACACCTGATAGCGATGGTTTTTCCAATAAGTGCGCCAATAGGCCCAAATCCACGTTCGTAGGATTGCGAAGCTCATGGCGCGCTTGGATTCCGGGCGGTTGTGATGGGCTTTGGCCGCTGGTAAATACAAATTCTTATACCGTCTTGAAACCCGACAAGAAAAATCCACGTCATCAGTAAAACCGAACATCGGCAAAGCTGCGTCAAACACTCCGATATTAAAAACTTCTCGCCGATAAGCGGTCAACCCTCCCGGTAAAAAATGAACGTATTGTTTTTCTTCACTGGAATAAACCCACGTCGGTGCCCCTGAAAGGCGAAACCGGCCATTGCCGTCACTCGGAAGGAAGAAAATCTTATTAAACAATTTCCGGATTCCCTTGGTCGCGGCATATCCCACGATGGTTCCGCAAACACCCCCCAACTCCTTGGCCCTGTCCGCCTCAAATGTTTCCATGACCAAATGAATGAAATCAGGCTTTAAGATGAGATCATCATCGAGGAAAAAAAGAACATCACTGGTGAAGGACGCAATGCCAAGATTTCTTGCCACTGTGAGATCACCTTGAACAACCATGTAGCGAATATTCTTTAGCGGGGATTTATCTTCGGCAATCCCTTTGACGATAGGGTTTGACGCTCCGTCAATGACCAGGACTTCGTCGGGAAGGCGGTTTTGCTTGGACAAACTGCCTAGGAATTGACGCACCTCGGTTGTACGATTTTTTGTGCAAAGAGCGATGGAGCAGGTCAGCATGGGCCAGTGGGATTTATGCGCCCGTGAAGTGATCAGTTCCCAGAGTATTCCGCTTTTTATTAATGAAATACCACGATCCGTTAAAATTGGTGGAAAGATGTTCCAAATGGACAACCCCCGCAGTTTCAATATCGAGGTTAACCAAATCCAACAATTCTTTTCCTGTGATAAATGAAGCGCCATCTATCGGAACCGTCAATCGAATCCGACGTTCCGCGCCGGTGTCAGTCATCACGCGAATAAATACAAATTCATCTTTGTTCGGCTTGGTTCCCCCCACATTCACAACGGAATAAAAGAAATCAAGATCAGGCGACTTGATCAGGGGAGCAAATTTCCTGCAGCGAAAACCCAACTTGGCTCGGACGGGCGCGTTGAAATATCCCACCGTATCATGGGAGTGGACCTGATCCCCCCACTTCATCCCCCCCCGATAATAAATTTGCAGATAACAGGCCGGGAGTCCGATAAATTCCCCATAATCCCGATGAAAATCAACAATGATAAAAACAGGACCTTTCAGGGTTGAATCGGAGAATATTTTTTGGATATCCACCTCGCTATTATCTTTTTCGACTTTAATATGCCTGGATTGAGTGGCTTGACCATTTTGAGCATAGGCATGAATTGTTAGTTGTTGTACGGGAAAACCAACCGAATCGGCTGAGACAGAAAAAATCGGAGCAAAATTTTCAAAATCAGGAATAAAAAATGAGGTTTTGCATGCGCCCATTTTACGCGCGGGTGAAGCCAGAGGTCTAACATGGCTGGAAGATTGATCGTGCCATATGGATGTTGGAACTCCCGATATGTCGCGAGCGACGAAATACACATCGCTTTTAAATAATTGATCGGTGGTCAAGTTGGTCAATAGCCCTTCCGATTTGGCCATCTTTGGTTGCAATGTCACTTGAGGTTGCACCAAACCGTATGCGAACATACCATCTCGGTCTCCCACATTTCGAAATCCCAGGGTGCTGTATTTATTGACGGGACGAATTGTCAAAGAATGAACTCCACAATTGATGTCCTGACCATCTTTTCCCAAAAAAGCGAAGTATCGCAATTGCCCATCTAGCGTACGAATTTTCGGATGGAAGGCTTGAATGACGATGCTCCCTTGTCGGGGCAATTCAGAGGGTTTGTTTGAGGGGGGTCCGAAATAAATCCCGTTGGGGCCCAACACTTTGCTTTCAACAGCCGCAATTCTGCCGGCTTCGTCCACCACGACAAACCGATAGAGGATCGGATCTTTAATCCCGTAATTCCTCTCAAAAAAATTGTAAAGCAGAACGCTTGATTGGCCGAAGGAATAGGGAGCCCAGGATTGAGCGGCCCCTATTGTTTTATCAGGAATAAACCGATTGGGGGATTCTCCTTCAAAGAAGGATTTATGGATTTTTGATAAAAAATTCTGAGGCGCAATTACTTCACAGGAACCATAAATGGTTTCCTGTTTCTTATTTATAGAAACCAGATCCAAAACCCTGATTTTTTTGCCCAGGGAAATCTGGACCTCATCAATCAAGTTCTTGGGTACGCGTTTCTTAATCCAGCCCTTTACGCCTTGCAAGGCCATTCATCCTCTCCTGTTTGGTATCGATTGGCGATTTTATCAGAGAAACCGGCTTCCTGCTTCAATTTGTGTTTGGAGGATTATTTTATATAGTTACTGACGATAACATGCTGACTTCCCAGAACATCCGATCCGAAGCTTCCATTCTTGAAGGTCATCGTTTCCACCTTGTGCCCTTTCGAGAAAAGGATATTTCCGAAGCCTATTTAGCGATGCTGAATGACCCCAAAATCAATCGCTTTCTAGAGGTCCGGTTTGAGCGGCAAACCGTCGAATCAACCACTCCTTTTGTGAGGTCTTTTTACGGAAATGAAGAAAAATACATGTGGGGCATCCACAGCCGGGAAAACAATGTGTTTGTCGGGACCGCGACCCTGTTTCAAATCAATCGCCACCATGGATCCGCGATGATGGGCCTTATGGTGGGGGCTGATTCATTTTGGGGCAAGGGGGCTTCTGAAGAAGCGTTAAAATTGATCGCCCAGTATTCTTTTGAAACGTTGAAACTTCGCCGCCTCCTCGGAGGGACCATTTCCACCAATCACGGAATGAATTTTACTTTCAAGAGGTTGGGTTATCGATGCGAAGGTCGGTTTGTCAAAGCCAATCAAATCGAACCCAATGCCTTTGTCGATGAATTTCGCTGGGCGTTGTTAGAAGAGGAATGGAGAGCCCGTGCCAACCGATGATCTCGAAAAACCGCTTCATTCAGATTTCAACGTTCTTCTCTCCCATCTGGATGGAACGCCGGTCTCCTACATAAGCGCCGCCCGAAAAATTGAAACCCAAAGTTTTCCAGGATTAGACCCTCTTCCCGTTGGAATTGTTTCGACCTACACAATTGATCTTCTTAAACCCTATCTTATCGTTGAAAGCGCGCGGCATGGATTTCGGGCTTCTCCTTACTTTTCTCCGTTTAATCAACTGGAACAGCAACTTCTCGACCCGCAAAGTTCACTTTATCAATCGTCCCCAGGCGTCATCGTTCTTGCTTTAAGGTTGGAAGAACTTTCTCCCGACCTGGTGAACCGCTTCATGAGCTTTTCAACCGACTCACTACAAACTGAAATCACTTCAGTTTTAAATCGCGTTGAAAACTTAATTAAAAAAACCCGCGCCCTCAGCAAAGCGTCGCTTCTTGTTTTTAATTTTCCAGAGGCACTTCATTTGTCGGCTGGACTGGCTGACACAAACCTTCCCCTTTCTCAACGCAACGTGGTTCGACAAATGAATGATAAGCTGGCCGGCATTTGCCGCAACCGTCCAGACACTTTTATTTTTGATTTTTCCCGGGTGATCACAGAAACCGGACTTCGCTCTTTTGATTCCAAATTGTGGTACATAGCGAGAATCCCTTTTGGCATGGGAACCCAAATCGAACTGGCTAAAAAACTGGCCCGCACCTTTAAGGCGTTGAAACGACCGGCCTGCAAATGCCTGGTGCTCGATTTGGACAACACTCTCTGGGGCGGCATCCTGGGTGAAGACGGAGCGGAAGGAATTAAAATCGGAGAAGATTATCCAGGGCGCGTGTTTAAAGATTTTCAACGAGCGATCTTGGCCTTAAGAGACCGGGGAATCTTGCTGGCGCTTGCCAGCAAAAACAATGAAGACGAAGTCCTCGACGTTTTTAAACGCAACAAAGAATTAATTTTAAAGTTGGAAGATTTTAGCGCGCGGCAAATTCATTGGGAAGAAAAGTCAAAAAGCCTGAAACTGATCGCCCAAGAACTCAACATCGGAACGGACGCGCTCGCGTTTTTTGACGATCAACCCCTGGAGCGGGAATGGATCCGCTCTCAAATGCCGGAGGTGACGGTCATCGAAGTTCCCTCCAATTCCATGGAATACGCAAAAACGCTGGATGAATGCGGGGCCTTTGATCAGCTTTTTATTTCAGAAGAAGACCGGAAAAGGGCGTCCTCTTATCAAATCGACCGCCATCGCAAGCAGCTGGAGAAGCAGAGTGAATCCGTTGAAGATTTTCTTAAACAATTACAAGCTGTCATCCACGTAGAATCGGTGACAAAAGAAACCCTTCCCCGCATTGCGCAGCTGATGGGCAAGACCAATCAGTTTAATTTAACCACACGGCGCTACACCGGCGCGGACTTGGAACAAATGATGGAAGAAGGGGCCCTTGCCTTGTCCGTCCGCGCAGAAGACCGGTTTGGCGACTATGGACTGGCCGGCGCCGCCGTGGCGATCCCACTCGACAAAAGCGGGCAACCCGGGAGTTGGAAAATCGATGTGTTTCTTATAAGCTGCCGGGTCTTGGGACGCCAAGTGGAAGCGGCTTTTTTAAGCGCCCTTTCAACCAGGGTCAAAGCCAAGGGAGCCCAGACCTTAATCGGAGAATTTATTCCAACGGCCAAAAACGCGCCCGCCGCCGACTTCTATAAGAAAAACGGTTTTGACTCAAAAGATTCTGAAGCAAGGATCTGGACGCGTGATATTTCGAAAAAAGAAATTTCTGTCCCCCCTTTCATCACAGTGAGGTCTTAAGTGGAAACGACGCAAAATAAATTACATCTTTTAATTTCCAAAGTATTCGGCGTTCCCGTGGAAAAGATTTCAGACGAAAGCAGTCCCGACAACATTGAAACATGGGACTCGCTCTCTCACCTCAACCTGATTGTTTCTATCGAGGCCCAATTTGGCATCGGACTCAGCCCTGAAGAAGCGATGGAAATGCAATCCGTTAAGCTGATCCGCATGACATTGGCCGACCATGGAATTGACGTCTAACGGAAAATCCACTTCACCCGGCCGTTTTTATCCCGGCCAAGTCTTCAAATTGCAAGCGGTCATCGACCGCGCGCTTGTCGATCAATTCGCCAATTTATCCGGCGATACCAATCCCATCCATATTCACGATCAAGAGGCCAAATCCTACGGATATCCTCGCCGGGTCGCGCATGGCGCGATTTTGGTGGCGCTCATTTCACGCGCCATTGGAATGGACATCCCAGGCCCCGGCGCCGTCTGGATGAGCCAATCGATCGAATGGCTCCAACCCGTTTTTGTTGATGACGAAGTCGAATTAACGGTTCGCGTATTAACGTATTCAATGGGAGCAAACATCCTCTCCCTTGAAACATTGGCGACGAATCAAAAGGGAACTCTAATTATGAAAGGACAATCCACTGTGAAAATATCCAAAAAACTTGATGCTTCATCCGCTTCCAAACCCACCACAACCCGAGTGGCCCTGGTCACCGGCGGTTCACGAGGAATCGGCGCGGCCATCGCTCGAGAATTGGGAGCGCAAGGATTCAATGTGGCGATCGCTTACAAAGAATCAAAAGCTCAAGCCCAACAGATCATGGAGGAAATAAATAAAGAGGGCGGCCAAGCCGATATTTTTAATTCAGACCTCCTTAACCCCTCGAATGCCGCCGCTTTGGTTGAAAAGGTAAAAGAAAAATGGGGACGATTGGACGTGATCGTTCACGGCGCGTCTCCTTCAGTTAAAGCCGCCAAGGTCAGTGAAATTGGATATGCCGACGTGGAACCTTTCCTCAAAACATATATCGGATCGGGACTCGCGCTGGTTCAAGCAGCGGCCCCCGAAATGGAGAAAAATAAGTTTGGTCGGATTATTTTTATAGGAACATCTTTTATTTTCGGAACGCCCCCCTCCAATGTGGCGCCGTATGTGATTGCCAAAGAAGCCTTGTGGGGTCTCGTTAAATCTCTATCGACGGAATTGGGAGCGTTGGGCATTACAACCAACATGGTTTCGCCCGGGATGACCGTCACCGACTTTACCGCTGATATTCCCGCTCGCTTAAAAGAAGTTGAGGCCCGGAAAAGTCCCCTTCGACGTCTGGCGACAGTCGAAGACACAGCAGATCTGATCGCTTTTTTGGCGAGCCCCGCCGCAGGTTATATC
>CAZJOE010000062.1:0-8033 GCA_964547555.1 uncultured Elusimicrobia bacterium
GTTGCAGGGTCCCATTTCTACCAACCCCCATGCGGTCAAAGAATTCATAAAGGAGATGAATCAATTTTCCGGAATCTTGAAAAAAGGAATATCGAAAACTCTGTCCTTTAATTCTCCTTTGCCATTCAACTATTTAGACGACATCGCTTCCCTCGGCACCAAAGGCGGCCACAATCTTCCCGTTAAAAAGGTCGATGATCGCCATCCCAGCGATGAGGATCTCATCCATGTGAAACAGTTACTCGAGAACTTAAAAAAATATGGGACGAAGTGGGAAGAAGGCCATGTGGGGACCAACAAACTTCTTTCTTGCTGGCATCCCAACACTAGAGAAGATAAAAGTTGGCAGATGTTGGCGACTAAAATTGCGCGTGAGTTTGATGGGAGGAAAAAGAATGCCACTGGTTCTAAAAGAGACATTCTTTTTGACCTCATTACAGATTTGAATGGGAGGTGGTTTAGCTCCAAAAATCTTTTCCTCCATCCCGCGTATGATGAATCGGGAAGAGAGACTTTTTTTACCGTATCCATTACCGAATGGTGGACCAGGTATGAAGCCCCGCGGGTGTGGATTTGCTTTACAAAGCTTACGCTGGGTGAGACGCCGGAAATGCCTCGGATTCGGTGGTTGGAAGATCAAAGGGTTATTTTGGTCCACCCTCGTTTGTTCGCGGCCAATTTGGACTCGTCTGATCAAACAGTCCTCAAATTCCCTTCAGGCTTATCCCAACAAGAATCCGTTGATGAGAGAAGATTTGGAAAATTCGGCGTTTTGGAACGCTTGGATTATTTGGACAATTCTAATCCTGTTGAATATCAATACTCTCTTCCGCAGTGGATCATTTTTGATTGGTTCCATCTTTATTCCCAAAACCGCCAACAAGAAGAAAGGATCATTCCTTATATGGTGGCTGATGAGGTTTTTGAATTATTAAAAACCATCAGGAACAAACATTTGGTGGAAAACATAGCCGGCCCAAAACTGAAGAACAATGCCCTATATCGAACGTTTATTAAAACTCAACTTCAAGAAGATGCATCTTTACGAAAGCTGGTCAAATCCACATATTACCCTTCACGGCCTGAAATGGCCCAAGCGATTTTTATTCTTTCAACTCAATTGGCTCGGGGCGGCTTGGGAAATCGTCCTCGGGTCATGATTGAAGATTGGTTGCACATGGTTTGGCCTGTGAAGTCTCTTCCTCAAACTCTTGCTGCCCGAATAGGGCTTTATCTTTTGGCGGATCGGGCCGGATTCGTTCGTAGCGCCAATGCCACTTTGAATTATGATTTCCTCATGGCATTGGCTCCAGATACGTGGGGAACTCTGGCCCGACAACTCAATGACGTCCATCCCGGATGGCTTCGTTTGAGAATGATAGACATCTATACCTCAATTTTCGCGGATCCGTTTGATTCTGTTCGATACCCGTCGGTTGATTCCGATTTTTTCCCTCGGAGTTTATTGATATCAGAAAAAATCCCCTTCGTCCAAAAACTCCATCGTCTCTGGAAAGAAAAGGCCCAGAACATGATTCGCAGTCCTCGCCTGGCTTCGGGGGATTTTGATGGTGTTAAAAAGGCATTGGAGAGGAAAAAAATAAAAACGATGGTGGAGGCCAATGATGAAAATAAAGGGACCTGGGTCGATCATACGGCGAAGCTCGAAAATGAAATCATGGAAGGCGCTAAAAAAGCAAAGAAGGATTCCGTGGTTATTTGGACCGATTCTTGGGCGGAAATTCCTTTGATTGGATTGGCTCAGATTTTTAAAGAAGTCCATTTGATTGTGGGCACTCCCGATGTGGCTCTTGCTTTACCTAACCGCCTTGTCATGCTTGAAGATATGGACCTTCGTGAAAAAATAAAAATTCACAAAATTGATCTCGGTGCTGAAAATGAACGCCGATTTTTTATTTCCGCCAATCTGGAGATCAATAAAGCGGATAAAAACGAATCTGCCGATGTTGTGGCCCAAAGAATAATGCAGGTTTATCGCCTGTTCCGTTTCGGAATTCCAGAAGAACTCATTGAGCGGGAAAAACTTCGAGCTTCTTATGTGGTTTCTTATATGAAAGGTTCTGAATGGGTTGATAGCTTCGATGGTGATCCGACAACATTAGAGGGGATTCTTAATGATAAGTTTCACAAGAAATTTGGGGCCAGACTTATCGAGCATAAGGATTTCGAGGATGCACACGAATTGTTAATGACTGGGGCTGTCGGTTTCCACCTCGAAACACTACTCACCATGGCTAAAAATGATGGAATCATTTTTTATGGGGACACCACATCAGAAGCGCCATTTGTTACCCAGAATCATACGTCAAATCAATTAATTTTCAATGAATTAGAAAAAGTGAACATGAATTTAAAATCTGGGCAAGATCCAAAATTCGACACTGCTATGCGTAGGTTTAACCCTGAAATTACGGTGAGGACTATCTTAGATATCCCTCAATTTCTGAGTTCAATTCTTTCTCGAAGCATTACTTGGAATTGGTTCAAAAACACTCGAAAGATGGTGGAGGGAGAAGGCGGGGTTTTCAGATTTATGAGTGTGATATTCCCAAGCAAATTGTTGTTGAGCGGAATATTGATAGCGCTGGCGGGAACTTTGGAGTCAAACATTCTTCTGCTTTTTGGATCACTGGCGTTGGGCACTTTAATGCTTCGCCACAGTCTGGGGTTTTTCCATCAAACGAAAGGAACGAAAGGGGTCAAAAATATCTTCCATGCCACCCTTCCTATTCGCCGGGAAAAGCTGGGCGAATTCCAACGCAAGATCAACAAGGCTCCGATCGGTGCAGCGATGTCCCTTTCCTCCAACCGGATTTACAAACGTTATTTCTCAGGGCTTGAGTCGATTGTTTTCGGCGGAATATTTGGTGTTGGAATTATTCTTTTGGATTACAAACTTATCTCTCACCTTAATAGTTTCCTCAATAACCTCTCGGGTACGACAACATTCCCTTCATTCTTTTCAGATTTTTCATCTATTTTCCCAGCAGCATGGAACCCTTATTTTGGCTGGATTGTCACTGGTTGTTTGGTTGGCGGTTTTATCTTGTGGTTTTTCGTTTATATTCCTCTCCATCGTGTTCGAGACGCCAATGTCGTAAATGAAATGAAAACGATAAATCGAGGTTGGTACAGGTTTTATCTTTTCATGATTCTACCGCTGGTTCTCTCTTCCATCATAGTCGGCTTGAGTCCTTGGTTTCCTTGGGGAATTTCAACTTTCATATTGGTGATGTTCCATTACATCAACAACTGGATCCACCAATGGAAAGAAGATCGTGCCGATGATAACGCTTCAATGCCGCCTCTGCTGGCGTGGTTCGAAACCAAATTGGCCTTCTTGGCGCTGGGCCGGCATTCGTTTTCATTCAGCTATAAAGATTCTGATTTAGACTACCTTATGCGGATCTTGCTCTTGTACAACAGAACTGCGCACCAAAGAACATTGCACCAGTCCTCAGAACCTCTCGCTCTCAATTCGGGCAGCCGCCTCTATTATGTGACGAAAAATTTGGCCGGAGATTTGAGCCCTGACGGAAAACTAAAAAGTCGCATTCTTCTACGTCGCGATCCCATCATGGATGCGCAAGCCCACTTTGCTCCTGAATCCCCAAATCCAGCCATACTTGTTTTTAATTCTGAAGACATAAACAAACTTTTTGAAACTGGTGAGGCCGAAATTTGGGTAAATAATTCTGAAAATAACTATATATTTATAGATAAAAGATTGCCTGCTGCTTTGATTAAAGAAGTTTGGCTTCCGAGAGTAGACAAAGAAAAAATTCCCGAAGTATTAGCCAATCTAAAGTTATCAGAAAAAACAGATATTTTTACGATTTCCAATCCTGCTTCAAAATTCTTGGAAGAACGAAGATATGTGGATCATTTCGCCTTTTTTTCATTAAGACGGAATGATGGGCCAAAAACCGATCCAAAAACCTGGCCCTTTAGAAAAAATGGCATTCCCATCTGGTCCACTGCCGACCTTGTATTTGTTCCTGGAGGACCTCCTAATTCTGAAGAAATCAAAACTGTTGCCTTTGACCACTCATTAGACCGAATAGCGAGATATCGCGGCGACTACGTCATTACCCTCGCTTCAATGTTAGATCCTAAATTTAAACCATTTAATATCAAGATTGATGCTCCCGTTTTTCTCAACGGATTACATTTTATGGGAGACAAAGATTTGTTGGCTGTCTCTCAACAAAATGGGAAAGGATTCTTATACGATTTGAAAACCGGAGAAAGAATGGTTATGCCGCGTGGGGAAATATTTACTTCAACCCCGGATGGCGATACACAAGCGGTGAGTTTCAAAAATTCCATCCTCATCTTGAATCCCAAAAATCCCAAGGATTTAACCAAACAAATCCCTGTAAAGAGCGAAGTCAAATGCCTTGCCTTGTCAAAAGATGGCCAACAATTGGCCTGGGTTGATGCCAAACAGCGTGTCTATTTGGTCCAGCTTCAGGGCGATCTTAAACCTGTCACCATTTTAAATCCGATAAATCCTCACTGGCGTACCACCACTGGCGTTACTTTTAATAAGGATGGGACAAGATTGGTGACCTGGGGGGTCCAAGGCTCCCTTATGATTTTCGATTTAAAAACCAAAAATCTGATAACGAAGTTGATTGGCACTGGCAGTGATATTAAATATGCAGAATTTTCACCTCATGGAACCCAATTGTGGTCCATCGATACAGCAGGTCATATGATGCTATGGGACCTCTCTGTCATTGAAAAATTGTTGTCCTTACCGAACAGGTTAACCTCGGAAAATGCGGCAAGTGCAGAAAAAATTATCCAGCAATTGGAAAGACCCAGCAAACTCATAAATAAAAATATCTCTTTTTATTCGCGATTCAAGCAGTCTGAATACATGATAGCTGCCGGTGTTTTTATTCCTTTTGACCTTCAGGAATCGTTTGATGCGCTTCCCTCCATGGGTGCCAAACAGGCGGCCATGATGGCCGTTTATTTATATCGAAACGGTCATTCCAAGTTTAAAGATCTTGAGTCCATTAAAACCTTGTTCGCAGAATTAAAAAGGAATGAAGATTCTTCTCAGAAGAACAAAGCCAAGGCTTTTTCAATTGAAGTCCATTCTCAAATCGAACCTGATTCAAAATTTACGGGAGGATTGAATGGATCCAAAGTCCAAAGCCTCCTAGAACTCTTCATGCATGTTCCTGAAAATTTGGACGAAAATAATAATCTCCGCGTTTCAACGCTTTTTGAAGACGGAGGCTTGGAGTTTCAATCGCTGCCGGTCTATCACCCCGAATCATTGAACACCCTCTGGGAGTTGTGGCATGACGTGAGTGATTTTGAAGGGTTTCCGCTGCTGGGTGAGATTGATGAACGATGGGATGATTTCTGGATTCATTTTAATGTCAACGGTCCAATGAAATCTGATGGATTGAATCACGTCTTGTCTCGCTGGTTGGCTAAAAACGCCGAATTCGCCCAAGCGAACGGAGGCAAAGATTTGTTGACTCCCGAATATGATGAAAATTATGGAACCCATTGGGAGGTAAGACTTCCGAAAGAATCCAAACTTATTCATCTCGCCCCGTTTAGAACAGAAGTAACAGGAATGATTCCTTTTAGCAACCATCCCAAAAGACGAAAATTAGCCAACCAACATTTCAGAGAACTGTTCCATATGGTTAGAGAAGGTATTGATTCAGATTCTGTTGAGAAAAAGGGAACTAATTTTTGGCGTTGGCTCATTTACATCTCTGATCATCAGACACTAAGAAAATCGGATGCGTACGAACTCGTTAGTGGACTCCCTGATACACCAATGTATGTCCAAATGCTCAAGAAATTCTATCTATCATGGTTCTCAGGTTCGAGAAAAAAGAAGACCTCATCAATAGGAACCAATCAGTCAAAAACCGCTTTCGAATTCACCAACGAAATGATTCATGCAACATTTGCCAATCCTTTGGCCCTAAAAATCGATAGACATGGAATTTCCTTATTTAAACCCGCATCGTTCACAGGCTGGATGAATTACCGCGGGATATCTACTGGTGAGGATGGTGATACAGGAACAACTTCTTTATTTAATCCACGTTTGCCTGACCCGGCCTATAACTTCTTGGTAGACAGAAATCTCTCTCTTGTTTTCTCTTATCCCAATATCGAATCACAAGAATTGCTTAATGATCATCCCTATTGGAAATCAGTCAATCAATTTTTGGATCCAAAAGTTTTGGCAAAAAACATCCCTTCGGTTGTTCCCCACAAGGGTCCTTCAGAATTGAAACCTCTCTTAGGAAAAGACGGTCAACAATTAAAAGGAAACGGATTCTTATACGGTTTTGTGGGCCAAACCATATTTAGAAATGGAGCGCATGTGCCCACCAGCTTCATCATTGTCGATTCCAACGATCCGGAATGGAACAGCCTGGCCGAAACGATTAAAAATCACAGTCCTCCTCCTCAGCCAAAACGAAACGTGCTTTTAAAAGCGAGCAAGTCCGTTGTCTCACTGATTGTTTTCTTCTTGGCCACACTACCGGCCATGGCGCAAACCAACTTAGTCCTCCCCGAACACCCGTCGCCATCCCTCACTTCCATTTTTGTGAAATACTTTTTTCCCCTTCTCATCATTTTGTTCTTGTTCCTGAAATATTTGCCAAAAAATAAAGGGACCAATTCCGATATCCATCGGGGAATTTTATGGGAAAGAAGAAAGGCAAAAGACAAAAAGATTAAAGAGGAAGTCCATTTTCTAAATCGAAGAGACATAGAGGGAATTAGCAATAGAGAAATTCCCGATCTTTGGATAAATTCCGATGGAATTCGTTTTAACTCGGCTCACCCCCATGGATATGGCCAAAATATTGAAAGGGTCCCGACTCAAGCAAAACCAATCGGAAGTCATCTTGAATCGTATGTGAACGAACGCCAAGAAAAAATGGTGGCTCGCTATCAACGCATTATGAAGAGGCTGGAAAGTTCGGGAATCAAACCCATCAAACTGGCTCTTCATTTTTCCAGCCAATGGGCATTTATGCCTGAGAGCCACACAGCTTATCCCTATTTCTATATAGGGGAAAAACAAAATAAAGAAGACCTCCCCGAGAGAAAAAATAAAAACGAAAAAAACCTTGTTTCGTTCCGGGATGTCGACGGAAATATTCATATTTCCTTTGATTTCTTTTTGGATACGGAATTTGAAGACCTCTTTGAAGCGTTGGCCTGTGCCGCCATTGTTGGGTCGTCATCCCCGCAGGAGTCTGATGGAAATATTCTTGGGAATATTTTTAAACGGTATCTTGCCGGAGTCTATGGCGTCATTCCTCCTTATCTTAAGACAAACTCAAATCTAACAGACCAAAGTTTGTTTTCCTTATTGAGCAAAAGCCAAAACTTCATCCGAAATTATGCCCAGCATCCATTTATAAAACCATTTCGAGGTTCTGGAGAAGTTGATTTCAAAAAAGCAAAAAACACGGTGGTTATTGGCTATTTGGGTAAACAGTTGATCCAATATTTTGGACCTGAGACAAAATCGTGGCCCGAGGAGTGCACTCTCATTTTTGCGCCACCTGTTTACCAGGCGCTTAAAGATGGTTTGGAAAGTGGAGGAGCGGTGGGAATCGGCAACCTCGATTCCAACGAACTTCAACAGGCCCTTTTAAACTGGTGGCACTACACCATTGTTTCGAAACCCAAACTCGACAAGCTCGTAGAAAATGAGCTTGAGAGTCGCGCAAATTTTCAAGATTTCTTACGCGGGCAGGTTCGCCTAACACCCTCTGCGCTTTTTAGGTCCCAATTGCGCTCCGATGCAAAGGTAATTCTTCATCAAGGAAATTCAATTTTTGATGCGGTAAACACTTTGGGCAAGTTATTGCCTGAGAAAACCCTTTTCGTATTCCCAGTTCCTGAATCCGGCACGCGCCTCAACACCAATATGACGGGTTTGAGTTTTCCCATTCTTAACCGGGTTCGTATTGTTCGAGATCCGGAAGACATGGAATGGCTTAAGG
>CAZJOE010000063.1:0-8024 GCA_964547555.1 uncultured Elusimicrobia bacterium
GATTTCACCTGTCTCAGGATTCCACTGCGACACGCCATGATATTTGATCGGATCGGCAACCGCTTTCTGGTAGCCCATGCCTTTCTTGGTCACAACGTGTAAAAGAACGGGACCTTTCAAAGTTTTAACGGCTTGGAAAACTTCGATGAGCTTGGGCAGATCATGTCCATCAATGGGGCCGAGATAGCTAAATCCCATTTCTTCAAACAAAAGACCGGGGAAAAGAAAAACTTTAACGCGCTTGGCGAGACGAACAAGGTGGGATCCCCAGAAATGAATCCGGGTTAAAAATTTAGCGACGCGTTTTTCAAACCGTTGATAAAGTCCGCCTGTTAAAAACTTGGCGAGGAAAGCGCCCACGGCTCCGACACGATGAGAAATAAACATTTGATTGTCGTTAAGGACAACCAAGATATCCGTTCCGATATGACCGGCATTCTGCAAACCTTCAAAGGCCATTCCACCGGTGATAGATCCATCATTCACGACCGCCACGATTTTGTGATTTTGCTTCTTAATGTCACGGGCCGAGGCATATCCCAAAGCGGCTGAGATGGCGGTCGAAGCATGGCCGGCGCCGAAAGCGTCATGTTCGGATTCACTTCTATTTAAAAAACCGCTGATGCCGCCAAATTGGCGAAGGGTTTGAAATTCTTTATTGCGTCCGGTGAGGATTTTGTGAGCGTAAGCTTGATGGCCGGTGTCCCAAATGAGTTTGTCGTCAGGAGAATTATAAACGTAGTGAAGGGCGACCGCGATGTCGGTGGCGCCCAAGGAAGCGCCGAGATGGCCGCCCGTTTTGGCGGTCACTTCGATGATTCGTTGGCGAACTTCTTTGGCCAATTGCGGAAGTAGTTCTGGTTTTAAATGATGAAGATCTTTGGGATGGTTGATGACGTCTAGGATGGCCATAGGATCAGGATTTTACACCATTTTCCGTCGTAATAACGCTCATTTTTTGGTCGAAGGTTTCTCGGGGAACTGCGTACAGAGCTTGAGACTCAAAAAAGAGTCCCATGTGCGTGGCTTTCGGCATCTTTTTTAACATCCGGTCATAAACCCCCCCGCCATATCCAAGACGATATCCTCGACGATCAAAAGCCAAACCTGGGACCAAAAGCAGATCTACTTTTTTGAAATCAAAAGGCTTCTTTTTGTCCGCCAACTCCAAAGGGCCACGAGAAGTTTTATAGAGGGAATCGCCGGGTCTAAAAACGGCGAAGTGAGTTTTATCCAATCCATATCGCGTCACTGGAACCACGACAGTCTTTCGAAGCTTCCACAGTTGTTCAATCAAAGAATAAGTTTCAACTTCACTTCCAAAGCCAATAAAAGCGGCCACAACCTTGGATTTCTTTAACAAAGAATTCTTTAGGACGTGACGAATGATGGAACGGCTCCATCGCTTTCGCTGCGTTGGCGAAATTTCCTGTCGTTCGCGAATCATGAGTTTGCGAAGTTCGCGCTTGGATTCAGCCGCGGTCATGATCATGGGTTTTCTTTCTTCCATTTCTCGAGTCTTTCTTTGATCTTGGCTTCATCCCCTTGATCGGTGGGCTCATAAAAATCAATCCGGTCCGGCATATAAGTTTGCTTCACGTGATGTCCTGGATAATCGTGAGGATATTTATATCCCTCGCCATGACCGCGGGTCTTCCGGTCTCCGGTTGCATCTTTTAAATGATTCGGCACTTCACGCTTTGGTCCATTTTCAACTTCTTTCAAAGCTTTATCGATAGCCATATAAGCGGCATTGGATTTAGGCGCGCAAGCCACAAACGCAACCGCTTGAGCCAAGGGAATTCGCGCTTCCGGCATTCCGACCATTTGGACCATTTGGGCTGCCGCAGAAGCCACTTGAATCGCGCGCGGTTCGGCATTTCCCACATCCTCGGCGGCAAAAATCATAACGCGACGGGCAATAAAGCGAGGATCTTCTCCGGCGTGGAGCATCTTGGCCATCCAATAAAGAGCGGCGTCGGGATCACTGCCGCGCATGGATTTAATGAAAGCAGAAATGGTGTCGTAATGTTCGTCGCCGGACTTATCATAACGAACGGACCTTTTTTGCGAAGAAGCTTCGGCGATTTCCAAATCAACTAATTTTGAATCGCCTTTTGTTTTGGGCGTGGCATAAACCGCGAACTCAATCATGTTGAGCAATCGACGAGCGTCACCTTCAGCAGATCGGATCATATGGCCCTTCGCCTCAGATGTAAAAGTTACTTTCTGATTCGCTTTTTCATTTAAATAGACCAACGCATTGGCCCAAATTTTCTCAAGATGATCTTCGGTGAGGGATTTAAATTCAAACGCCGTGGACCGAGACATGAGCGCGGCGTTCACATAAAAATAAGGGTTCTCTGTGGTGAGGCCGATTAAGGTGAGGTTTCCCCTTTCAACATCAGGGAGGAGGGCGTCTTGCTGGGTTCGGTTGAAATGGTGGATTTCATCAATGACAAGAAGAGTGCGCTGGCCATTTAATTTTTTCCGGTCCTGCGCACGTTTCACCACACTGCGAATGTCGTTCACACCGGCGGTCACCGCATTTAAATATTCAATTGCGGCATTTGATTTCTTAGCAGCAAGCCGAGCCAATCCCGTTTTCCCGATCCCGGAAGGTCCAAAGAAAATGGAAGAACCAAGCTTATCGCTTTCAATGGCACGACGAAGAAGACTGTCGGGAGAAGTGAGATGTTCTTGGCCGATGAAATCATTCCAGTCTTTAGGCGCAAGCTGAGCGGCAAGAGGACTTTGATCGGCGGAAGAAGTTAAGGAGGCGGTTTTTTGAACCTCGAAAAGGTCCATCGGACTAACTGTTGAGGGCTTTATCCAAAATTTGATTCAAGGTTTCTAAGCGAGGACTCACATTGTCTGTGCTCGGATGAGTTCGTTCCTTGAGTTGAATGTAATCCAACGCGATATTAATAGCGGCCAAGACAGCGATTTTTTGGGTATCAACAACAGCAAATTTCTCAGAGATGTCCCGCATCTTCTCATCCACAAACGCGGCCAAGCTTTGCACTTCAAGCGCGGTCAATCCGCCTGCGTCCATTTCGTATTCGCGGCCAAAAATCTGAACTCGAACTCGGTCTCCCATCATATTATTCATGAGAATTCCCTCCGCCCGCGAATGTCAATGATTGCCCTGACATCATTTGCTTTTCTATTTTCTTATTTATTTTTTCTAGCTTAATGCGAATGCGTTCTTGATTTCTCTTGTACGCTTCAATTTCACGGCCCGCTTGGGCAAATTGTTGGAGTTCATGCCGGAGAAGTTCTATCTCGGATAAAAATTGTTGCTTCTCTTTTTTAAGAGCAACCAGTTCATGCGCAGCGGTTTGAACCTTTTTGGTAAGTTGATCGATGATGTCCATGGGCGAGACTTTACAATATTTCAGGACGGGGTAAGGAGCAGCCCTCTAAATGGAGGTCGTTATTACACAAATTCATATTAACGTTTTATTTAAATAGTGTTACTATGCGAAAACATATGAACGCTTTCAATAATGAAAATACACGCGCAGGCCACTGGATTAAACAAGCCACCGGATATAAAGCCTATATTCCAAAGCCTCTTCCGCCGATTCCCCCGCTTCAAATGGACGGAGATATGATGCATCTCCTATCACAAGCCAACCTGAATCTAGGAAAACTTGACGGACTGACATCCGTCATCACCAACCCAGACTTATTTGTTTATCTTTTTGTTCGAAAGGAAGCATTGCTCAGTTCACAAATCGAAGGAACACAATGTTCCCTTGAAGATGTTTTGTCCGGCGAAAAGCACACCCATGAAAAAAAACTTGATGTGGAAGAAGTTTCAAATTATGTCGCAGGCATGAATCAAGGATTAAAACGACTTTCTGCGTTACCTATTTCAGGACGGCTTCTTAAAGAGATCCATGCCATCCTGCTCAAGGGAGTCAGAGGCTCAAATAAAACACCTGGGGAGTTTCGGACTTCTCAGAATTGGATTGGACGAGCCGGCGCTACTCTTCAAACGGCATCTTTCGTCCCACCTCCTCCTTACGAACTTAATAACTGCATTGGAGACCTTGAAAAATACATTCATGGCAATGACAATTTACCTCCGCTTGTCCGAGCCGGACTTATTCACGCGCAATTTGAAACAATCCACCCTTTTTTAGATGGAAATGGCCGCTTGGGCAGATTACTCATCACATTTCTTCTATGTACCTGGGGATTACTTCAAAAACCACTTCTTTACCTGAGCTACTATTTCAAAGTCAACAGAACAGAATATTACGCCAAGTTAACGAATATTCGAACAAAAGGAGATTGGGAAAATTGGATTCAATTTTTTCTAACTGGGGTAATTGAAACCGCACAAATAGCAAGTGAATTGGCTATCGATATTCACGAGTTGCACGAACGTGATGTTTCCAAAATTCGCTCCGCCAAGGCTGCCTCATCAACAATTCAAGTTTTTGAAATATTCTGTCGCCACCCGGTCCTAGGGATGACTCAACTTAAAAAATTCATTCCCCAAAAACCGGCTCCGACACTTCAACGAGCGCTCAACAAACTTCAGGAAGTAGGAATCCTCATTGAAACAAGTGGCTGGAAACGAAACCGCCAATACACCTACAAAAACTATCTTCATCTCTTAACCAAGGATACGATTACTCGCATTGGATAATAGATGCATTATTAATTTGATCTCAAGCGCTCCATCTCAACACGACTTGAATCCCAGCCCATTTGCCGACCCATCTCATGAAGATCCTTCTCTAGCTTTTCAGGATGATAATGGGCCAAGAAGGCGGGCCAGCGGCCTCTCCGGCGTTCTAGATAATCTTGCCAATGGAGAATCATGGTGCGGGAAATTAGTTTTTCTAAATTATCTTCTGCGTAAAGGCCCGGGAGATCAGGACTTCGCAAGGGAACCGATACGATGCCTAGAGATGAAATAGGAATACCGAAACTTTTCCAATTTAATGCCCTCACGAGATCGCCCGCTGCGCGCCGAAAGTCTGTCAGCTTTACTCCCACCACGTGAACGACCCGGTCTTCAATAATGATTTCGTGCTCGCGGGATTTGTTAAAGGCTGCGGTTCCTTCCTGGGAACGCAAAGGACGGATGCCCTCGTCCAAATGGAGAATATTGGCGGTATCCAAGGGGGCATCAGGGAAATATTCGCGCACAGCATTCTTTAAGTAATGAATTTCATCCGGAGTGGGTTTTATGTGGTCGGACTTTTCTTGACTTTTAAGCGGCCGCTCTGTTGTTCCGATTCGTGAATAAATTAGACCGTCTTCTTCCCGTTTTAAAATAAAAACCAAACGACCATCCCCCGCCGTAATATAAAAAGAGTTGGGTGAAATTGCCGGATAAACATCCAAATGTCCCCCCGCCACTCGATCCACCAATTTGCGTTCCGTTATCGGCTGAGCTGAACGACTTCGCACTTGATCCACCCATGGACCTGACGCATTAACCAAGAGCTTGGTACCGATCGAAATTTCTTCATTGTTCTCCAGGTTTTTAAGGACCAAACGCGTTTGTTCGCCCATGTTCACATAAGAAACGAGTTCGACATAATTAAGAATTTTCACATCGCGCCGGTGAGCATCTTGAAGGTTTTCAATAACCAAACGGGCGTCATCCGTTTCTGAATCCCAAAAACTAAACACCGCCTTTACGGGATCTGGATTAAGGCCGGGGAATTTCGATTTGAGTGCCGCGGGATTGAGCCTGAGGGAAGGAGGAGAAAAAAACTGACCTTGGAAAATTTGAATTAAATAATACAGCCATATCCCAAGCCAAACGCTGAAGATATTTCGTTTATCGCTTTTAGAAACGACCAGGTAAATAATTTTAGGAGTGATGAGTCCCGGAGCCAGACGCCCCAGAACTTTTCGTTCAAGAGAAGCTTGAATGACAAAATTAAAATTCCGAAGGGCCGCGCCGATCTGGAAACTCTTGAGATAAATCCAAGATTGCTCGAGGTAACGAATACCCGCGTGAATTAATTTACTGGAGACGCTGCTTGTTCCCGAAGCGAAATCTCCCTTTTCGATGAGAAGAACGTCGGAAACACCAGAGAACGCCAATTGCCGGGCAATTCCCGCCCCGACGATCCCCCCACCAATGATGACGGCGTTGTGCAAGCGGGAAGGGTCAGCCTTTATAGTGTCCCAGGATGATTGACGAGTTCGGAAGGAAAATTCGAAATTATCGGAGTTGGGCGCCACAACGCTCCGCTAAAGCGGATTTGATCCGGTCCATTGTCGCGGTGATGTCGGCATCGGAAAGAGTTCGCTCTTCGTCCTGCAACCGGCAACGAAACGCGATGCTTTTTTTGGAAGTATCGAGAGATCCACCGGAAAACAAATCAAAAGGGTTAACGGTCCTAAGGAAAGTCCCGCCCGTTTCACGGACCACTTCTTCCAAGCGGGCCCAATCGAGAGATTTATCCACGACGACGGACAAATCACGCTCCACAAAGGGAACCCTCGAATATTCTTTAAATTGAGGGACCGGTGTTTTGAGAGCATCCAAATTAATTTCAAGGACCGCGCAGGACTTCTTTAAATCATAACGACGAGCAACCTCAGGATGAACCATTCCTCCCCACCCCGCCGAATTTCCGTTGTGTTGAATGGTGAAGCTTTGATGCGGATGAAGGAACCCAAGCTGGGCTTCCATTTTCAATTTATATCCGAGTTTCAAAACTTTATTAAGTTCTTCCACGATTCCCTTAAGGAAGAAGAAGTCCGCCTCAACCGCAGGAGCCTTCCAATTTCGCGGCTGCCGATCACCATACGCCACCAAAGATAACGCCCGATCTTCCACCGGTTGATGCTCGGATCGATTCAAGCTGTGTCGTGAGCCAATCTCAAAGAGAAGAACTGATTCGCGCTGATTGTTGATGTTGCGCTGAACGGCCTTCAATAAATTGGGAAGAAGTAGCGGCCGCATAATGGTTTCTTCTTGAGATAAGGGGTTTGCTAAACGAACTTGAGAATCGCTTTTTACACCGAACAATTCACTGGCTTCAGCAGATGTAAGCGAGGTCGTGAGCGTCTCATTAAAACCCCATCCTTTCAAAAGGTCCGTCAAAGCGTTGTAGGGTTGATAGCGGAATGAAGCGGGAACATCCGCAACACGAAAAGCGTCAATGCGAGCCGGCACTTTGTTGTATCCATAGAACCGGAGGATATCTTCAACAACATCCGCTTCTTCAGAAATATCGTGACGGAAGGAGGGGCGGAGCAAACGCCACTTTCCTTTTTCTTTGCTGATGCTATATCCAAGATTGAGCAAAATTTTCTCGATGACAGCATCCTTAATATCGATGCCCATCAATTGTTTGATCCGGGCCAATTGAATCTCAACTTTAACAGCGACTGCTTTTTTGGGGTAACTGTCCTGCATTCGCCCCGCCTGACCGCCCGCCACTTCCAAAATGAGTTCCGCCGCTCGAAGGGAAGCGGCTTGCGCGATATCTGAGGTGGTCCCTTTTTCAAACCGAAGAGAGCTTTCACTCTTTAACCCAAGACGTTTGGAGGTTGTGCGAATTAACGGCGGATCAAACAACGCGCTTTCTAAAAAAATATCCGTTGTTGAAGGGGAGACTCCGGACGTCTGCCCCCCCATAATTCCCGCAATAGCAACGGGACTTTCAGCATCAGCAACCACCAGATCTTCGTTCTTTAAAGTGTAAGTTTTCTCATCCAGCGCATCTATCTTCTCGCCTTCTTTCGCGCGGCGAACAACAATTTGAGCCCCTTTGAGTTTCGCTAAATCAAAAGCATGAAGAGGATGCCCCAGCTCCAAAAGAACATAATTGGTAACGTCCACGATATTGTTGATCGGCCGGATTCCGCAGGCGATTAATCTCTTCGCCATCCAAGACGGAGAAGGCGCCACTTTAACCCCATGAATCAATTTACCCATGTAGCGTGCGCAAAGGCGGGATTCACGATTTTCAATTTTACAGGCGTCGCCTTTTGTTGCCGCTTTCCATTTGGACGCCAAAGGTTTTATTTTCTTCCCG
>CAZJOE010000064.1:0-7912 GCA_964547555.1 uncultured Elusimicrobia bacterium
ACTCGGATATGAAGGTCGTTACCGATGGATTCGGTTTTGTCCGTCGCGCACGAATGCTTTGGTGGGCGTTCCCAATCGCTACTTTGGCGTTTTTAATACGGGAGAGTTTAAAGTGCGCGGGATCGAACTTCGGCGGCATGACACGCCAATTTTTATGAAAAGGGTCCAACAAAAAATTCTCGAGATCATGGCGCGGTCGGAGAATTTACAGGGGATTGATTTGCTGCGTGAAGAATTATGGGGAACAGTGGAAGAAGCGCGTGATCGTTTAAAAAATGGACAGGTATCGCCTCTTGAGTTGGCGATCAGCGTTCACTTGCGACAGACACCGGAAGAATATGTTCACGATACGCTCTCTGCCCTCGCCGCTAAAAAACTGGCGGCCAATGGACTCAAACTTCATCCAGGAGAAACTATCCAATATGTAGTGACGGAAGAAAAAGACAAGGTGAAAGATTGGCGGGTGATGCCGCTCGCGCTCATCGAAGATTCATTTGAGTATGACCGGAAATATTACGAGAGGATGTTGGAGCGGGTGGTTGAGACGGTGATGTACGGGAACTTAGTGGACGCGGCCGAAGCCTTTCATCCATCCGAGGAGTTTACCGGCACTCTTTTTCTGAAGTTTTGAAATCTGTTCGTCTTTTTGTTTCAGTTGTTCTTTGAGTTTGGCGATTTCATCTTGGCTGTTCTGGGTTTTCTTAAGTTCAGCTTTGAGATTTTGAACAATACCCATAACCTGCGCCTGCCACAGTTTCACTTGTTGGGAGTATTCTTTCCATTGAAATAGTTCCTTGGAGATTTTGGTCGAATCCTCCAAGGGAGCAGGAGCGTGGGTGACGGCCACCGGTTTATCTTGAGCGATTTTAGCGGTGGCAAAAATACTGGAGAAAGCGGCCTGGTCGATTTTGATATTGGGTCCCTTTTTGGGGGCGGGGTTTTCAACCGTGACTTCTTGTTGTTTGGCTTTTTCTTCCCGTTCGGCTTGAAGCTCTTTTCGAATTTGGGACAAATCAAGCATTCCAAAGTGAGCTTGAAAGTCATCGCCCATCGGTTGAATTTCCTTAAGAGGCGCGGGCGCAATAGCAATAGGATCCGGCGCCGGGGGTGGAGTTTGAGGCTCAACCACCAGCGGTGGTTGAAGCGCCTTTTTCTTGGGGGCAATTTTTTTTAAAAAATCATCGGGAGATTTAAATCGCGGATCTTTGATGTCGATAGGATCTTTGGCGAGGGGCGCGCCGCTCAAAAGTTCATCTCTGGTAAGCTTTGGGCGGGTGGGTACAGGGTCCAATGGATCGTCGAAATTACGCAAAATTTGGAGGTTTTCGCCGGACATAGAGTCATTTCGGGAATTTTTAGGAGGCTGAATTCCGTTAGAAATACTTGATAATGAGTTATTATCGATGTCTTGTCGCGATTTCCCGTTTTTTCCGGAAAAACCACCTGGAATAGTATCCACTTTCAGCTCCTATATATTAAAAACACGACCTTTCACCGACTATCAAGCAACAGTTAGGCCCAGCCGTCATCCCCGCGAAGGCGGGGATCCAGCCTAGATTCCCACCTTCGCGGGAATGACGACTTTAGCGCAATAAATTTGTAATTCGTAAGATGAAAACACCCATGTTAAAAGTTATCTCCGGCCCATTTTCTCCCGCTCTTGAAGAAGGATTTCTTTCAAGAATCGATGAGCTCAAATCCGATCCGCTTACTCCGATTGCGGTGATGACGCCCTCATCGCGGCAAATGGACCGCCTTCAAAAACTTATTTCCGCCCGTCGTCCTTCCCTCATGAATGTGCATTTCCATAATTTCATTTCGCTCGCACAGAATTTAATTGATGAAGATGGGGGGTCCGCAAAACCTGTTTTGTCTGACCCTCTATTTTTCGACACCCTGGTCAAAATTCTTTTGCGGGAGAAAAAACCTTTCCATATTTTTGAAGAAATGGCCGTCCCGGATGGGTTTCCACCGGCGGTCCGTTCCACGCTGCGGGATTTGCTGGATGCCAGCGTTGATGATGAATTGGTGCAAAACGCGATGGCCGAAAAATTCGTCGGACGTGACGTGGACTTGGGAAGTCTTCGAGAACTTTTGAGTTTGTATCGGTCGTATCTAGAAAAGCTGGAATCGCTTCCTGTTTCATCCACCGCCCAAATTGTGAAAAGAGCGACGGAGCTGGCGCCTGAATCTCAGCGGTTAAAGTCTTTTAAAGAAATCATGTTTTACGGGTTCTATGATCTCACCGGTCTTCAGACGGAATTTTTCGAAGCCATTGTCCGTCATTACCCTTCTTCTTTCTTTTTCCCTTATGTGGCCCAACATCCCGCTTACGCTTTCGCGAAGCGGTTTAGAGATAATGTTCTTCAACGGATTGAATTCGATGAAGAGCTAAATGAAGAAGAGCCATCTGAAATAAAACCTTCCATTTTTAATGTTTCTGGAAATCGTGACGAAGCTTGGCTCATCGCGCGAGAAATTCTCCGCTTGAAAGAACAAGGCACGGCCTTCTCTGACATCGCAGTGATCGCCCGGACACGAACGCGCTTGGAAGGCCCGCTTCCTACTTTATTGCGTGAGTGGCAGATTCCTTTTTCCACCACCGCGAAAACTCCCGTCTCCCGCCGCCTTCCCGCCAAAATGGTTTTGGATTTGTTGGTGTTGGCCGGAGCCAAAGGAATTCCGTTGAAACGATTTGAATTCACCACGTCCGCGGATTTTGGGGAAGTAAAGGTGGAAGAACTTTTCAACAAGACGCGGGGCTGGCCGTCTATGGCGCGTTGGTCCGAGCATTCTAAGCAATTGTTATCTTTGATCGATGACGTCGTGAAACCTTCTTCACAGGAAGGCCGGATCCTCTGGGACCGCATTAAACAGTGCGTCGAATCTCTTTCTTCATTCAACACGTTGGGCTTGGTTTCAATCGACGATTTCGCTGACGCGCTTCGGCAACGGTTTGAAAAAACATCGTCTCCTGAAGACGACGTTCCTTTATCAGGCGTTTCACTCCTCCACGCTGAAGCGGCGCGGGGACTTTCGTTTAAGGCTGTGCTGCTCATAGGGCTAGAGGAAAAAGTTTTTCCTCGGATTATCCGCGAAGATCCTTTCCTCAGAGACGACGCCCGCACCGCCTTAAGAGACACCGTTGGATATAAAATCGGTCAAAAACTTTCCGCGCTTGAAGAAGAGCGATTGCTTTTTCATTTGTTATCGACCTCCGCCAAAGAACGTTTGATTTTTATTTATCAACGTTCGGATGATGAGGGAAAGGTGGCGGGAGAATCGAGTTTCCTTCGTTCTTATATGTCCGTGAGAGGCTTTGATTTGGAAAAAGAAGTTGTCTCCATTCCGCGTCCCACCTTTGAAAAGTTAAAGAATGAGAAGTTATCGCTTCTCGGAAAGAAAGAAGTGGTGATGACGCTTCTTCACAAGAATCATGAAAAGGAAGCTGTCGAATATTTAAAGCAACTGAATGAGAACACCACTTCTTTTGTCCACGGTCTTTTTGTTCAGAAACAGCTTCATAAGTTTGATGCTCCGACAGGATTTGATGGTTTGGTCGGTCCGGTTGAGATTTCAACTCTCTCCAAGCGCGGCACGATGAGTCCCACTACTTTGGAAACCTATGGCCGTTGTCCGTACCAATTTTTTGCCACAAAAATCCTAATGCTAGAGCCTCTTGAATCCCGCCGAGACTTATTTCAAATGCCCCCGGATAAGAAAGGCACCAGTCTCCATGCGTTTTTAGAAACCTTTTTCAAAATCGTTACCAACGATGGAACTCGTCCTGCCCCGCCCTCCATTCCCGCTGATGTCTTTCAAAAGGTTTTTGATGAAACCGTTCCCGTGACCTTGGGCGCGGAATGGGAAATTCCTCCTGTCTTATGGAAGGCCCTGCGATTGGAATTGAGAGAAGAGCTGAAATCCTATCTCGAAAAAGAACTGCCGATTCTCACGACGGAAGGACTGATTCCATCTTACTTTGAACTTAAATGGACGGGATCCCTTCCTTCTCCTGTCGCCGGAGAAATGTGGCATGGAGAAATGGATCGGGTGGACGTAGGGAATGGCCGCGCGGTTGTTGTTGATTATAAGACGGGAAAAATTCCCACCAAGAAAATAGAAACCGAAGCCATTCGTGGCCGCCGTGCTCAGCCCCCACTTTATTTATTGATGGCCGATGCGTTCTTCAAAGAAAAGGGCCAAGCTATTTCTGAATTGGATTTCTCTTATCACCAAATCGGAAAAAAAGAAGAACGGAAAACTTTCTCCGCCGAAGAATGGAAAGAGGCCCAGTCCGCCATTCTCGAGACCACGGCCCAACAGCTTTCGCTTATCTCCGCTGGAAATTTTCTCATTTACCCTGATACCGAGCCCGGCAGTTCAGATGACCGTTATTGCGGGTTCTGTGATGTGGCTGACATTTGTCGGAAGAACCACAGCCTTTCTGCGTACCGGGCTCGTCAAGGACCCGGTCAAGAGATGACGGAAATCCGAACCAAGAAGAAACCCCATGGCCATTAATCCATTTGACATGTCCGATCGGTTGCTGGCGGCCGGCGAGTTGGAAAAGAACGCGGTCGTTCTCGCCGGCGCGGGAACGGGGAAAACCACGTTGCTGGTCGACCGGCTTGCGCTTCTCATCGTTGGCAAAGGAATCGCCGTCGAAAAGATTGTGGCCCTCACTTTCACCAAGAAAGCCGCCGAAGAAATGCGCGTGCGGTTGGAAAGAATTTTGCGGGACGTGATTGTCGCGGTTGATACGGGAGAATCGCAATTGCCGTCGGGTTCATCGCTGATGACGCTCTTGTCGGAGCGCTATCACACCATTCGATCTTTGTGGAAAAGCCGCGCTGAAAAAGCGCTGGAAGATATTCCCAAAGCGCAGCTCGGCACCATCCATGGTTTTGCTTCCTACCTTCTTAGGCTCTATCCCTTGCAAGGGAAAGTGGACCCGGCGTTCCGTGAAGACGAGGGAGAACGCTTCGATGCTCTCTTCGATGAATCGTGGGGGCTCTGGTTGGCCGATGAACTCAAAGAAGCGGCGCCGCGAGAAAAATTATGGGGGGACGTTTTAAAATGCGTGGACCTGGTTGATCTCAGAGACGTCGCGACGGAATTGGTATCGCCCCGCGTGGATTGGGACAAATTGAAAAAGAAAGAAGACCTTAAAAAGTTGGCCACGCAATGGAAGACTCGATTGGAAACCTTGCTCATCTCAAACCCTCCCTCTGTTCGCGCCGTTGCGCAGCGCGCTTTGCTCCGCGCCATGGGAGATGTGTTTGAAACGCTCGCGGGTGGCCATTCGTTGACTCCGGAATTAGCCGAACAAGTTGCCAAAGATGCTGAACTCGATGATGTTTTTGACGATCTGCGCGCGCTGGCGAAAGCGGCGGGACAAGTTGATGAAAAGTCCATCGCCTTAACCTTGGAAGTGCTGCGTTCCTTTGTGGAGAAATTTAGAAATGATCTCTCGCAACGAGGGATTGTTTCCTTTGACGGACTTCTTGTTTTCGCGCGCAATTTGGTGCGGGACCATCTTGAAGTGCGGAAGGCTCTCAAGCGTCAATTTGAAACATTCCTGATAGACGAATTCCAAGACACGGATCCCCTACAGGGAGAAATTATTTTTTATCTGGCGGAAGACCCTGAAGGCAGCGCGCAGAAATGGCAAGACGTTAAACTTTTACCGGGACGCTTGTTTGTTGTCGGTGATCCCAAACAATCCATTTACCGTTTCCGGGGGGCCGATATCGCCGCTTTTGAGGCATTTGAAAAAGCAATCTTGAGCGATTCGCTAAATTCATTCAAAGCGACCCTCACGCAGAATTTCCGAAGTGGTCCGGGCCTTATTGGATTCGTCAATCAAACACTGCCTTCTTTCATGAAGGAGGAACCTGGACTTCAACCCGCTTACATTCCTTTGATGAGTGGCCGGGCTGCAGATGAAGGGCCGTCTGTTTCATTTATCGATATGGAGATTGAAAAAGGCGACGCCGCCATCAACGCGGATGAATCCCGGCGGCTTGAAGGTCAAGTCATCGCCGATTGGATCAAAACGTACAAGGGGCCTTACTCAGATTTGGCGCTTCTTTTCCGGAGCACGTCTGCTTTTGTTCCTTATTTAAACGCGTTCCGAGAAGCGGGCATTCCTTATTTGGCGGAGGGAGAAAGATTTTTTTACCGGACGCCGGAAGTGATGGAGTTTCTCAATGTTCTTGGTGTTGTTCACCGTCCTGAAGATACATTGGCGTTGGTGGGCGTTTTACGGTCACCCTTGGGTGGATTGACCGATCAAGAAATATGGGCCTTAAAAAAAGCCAATGGCCTTGATATTCGTCAGCCTCCGCCGGTCTTCGCGGATAAAGTCGGCGACCTTTATAAATTACTCAACCAACTGCACGAGCGGGCCGCGCATCAAACGGTGGCGGAAGTGGTGGAAGGAATTTTTCGTGAGACGCTGATTCTTCCTTTGGCCTCTCAAGCCATCCAGGGCGAGCAAGCCCTGGCCAATCTTCAGAAGATCCGAATGCTGGCTGACAAATGGTCTTCGGAAGGATCGTTGACGGTGGGATCCTTTTTAAAGCGCTTCATCGATTACCGCCGCGACGAAAAAGAAGAAGGGGAAAACCCCTTGGCCGATGTCAAATATGAAGCCGTCAAAGTGATGACTATTCATAAAGCCAAAGGCCTCGAATTCTCTTCAGTCATTTTGCCGGACCTTCACCGGTTGCCGTCGAAGAGTACCTTGAACCCGCCTTTGGTTGAAATTGATTGGAGGACCGGCCGGATTGGGTTGCGTCTTAAAAAATCAAAAATTATTAACACGGCGATGCTCTTGGTGGAAGAAGATATCAAGCTTCGCGAGAAAGCTGAAAACGTCCGCGTGTTTTACGTGGCCCTGACCCGCGCCAAACAAAATCTCCGGCTTCATGTTCGCTCTAGTGATACGCGCGGCCTCTTCACGTCCTATTTAAAATCCGCCGGCGCTTTCCCTGGTGAAGCCGAAAACCTGGTGATGGGAAACCTTTCTATTCCTGTGCAACGCGTCACTGCCAAATCCGGCGCCCGGTCCTTGCCACCGTCCAAATCTTTCGAAAAAAATGGAAAAGCTCCCGCTCTTTTGGACTTGGCTCTGCTTTATCAAAAACGCCAAGAAGAATTCGAGCAATCAAAAAACCGCCGGGCCATTCTTTCTCCTTCCATCAAAATGAACGAACCCGAAAAGCTGTACGTCCCCGAAGAAGAAGACACCGAGCGCGCGACAAATTCCGCCCACGCCATCCGTCTTGGTCTCCTCTGCCATAAAGTTCTGGAAAACTGGGACTTCACTCAAGAAATCCCTTCACCTCAAACTTTATCAGACCTCATCCAGAAAGCGGGCCGCCCCTTCGAACTCTTTCCTGAAGACCCACTTTCTCTCACCATCTTTAAAGAGGCCGAAGAAATTCTAACCACTTTCCTCCAAAGCGATTCATACAAAACCCTCTCCCGCGCCACGATCTTAGGTCGCGAAATTCCTTTCCTCTATCCTTTAGATCCCACCCAAAACGACGGCGCCACCGTCATGCGCGGCGTCATCGACGTCCTTTACGAATTGGATGGAAGGTTGGTGGTCGGCGACTACAAAACCACCAAAATCCGCGACAACGACCCCGAAAAAACCGCCGCCCCTTATGAAATTCAGTCGGAAATCTATCGAGAGGTTGTTCGGCGTAGTTTTAGTAAGGAGTCGGTGTTTGAAGTGATTTTTCTTCGTGTCGGGAAGTCCATTTTTTTATCTGAGAAGGTACGCTCAAAATATGGATAATGTGGATACGTTGCTTCTATCCTAGAAAGTTGAGGAACTTAAATTGGTGAAAAATAAAATCTTGCTTCTTTCTCTTCTGTTGGCTGCGGGTTGTACCTGGCC
>CAZJOE010000065.1:0-7842 GCA_964547555.1 uncultured Elusimicrobia bacterium
AGCAGCCAATTCGAGTGCCATTCCAAAATGATTCATGACATCGGGACGGTTGGGTGGAATTTCAAGATCGATGATCGAATCACTCTCCAAAACACGAGACATCTCCACACCCAACTTGGTGTCAGCAGGCAATTGCAAAATGCCGGCATGATCTTCAGAAAGCCCTAACTCTCTTTCGGAACAAAGCATTCCTTGTGATTCAATCCCCCGCAATTTGGCAACGGCAATCTCCAAACCATTAGGGAACTTGGTTCCTGGTTTGGCCAAGGGAACCACTTGTCCAGGAGCAATATTCTTGGCTCCACAAACAACGGTTCGTTTCGTGGTTCCATCGTCCACTTGAGTAATGGAAAGTTTGTCGGCATTGGGATGCTTCTCAACAGAAAGGATCTTGGCGGAAACGATGTTCTGAATTTTGACGCCAGTGGAAATAATCTCTGCCACAGGAAAGCCCAATTCGGCCACCCGTTCCGCGATGACTTCTGCGGTCCAAGATACGCCGGAGAGCTCTTTCAACCAGTTGACGCTAAATTTCATGAGAACTGCTCCAAGAACCGGAGATCGGAATCGAGGAAATGGCGGATGTCTCGAATGCCGAGACGTGTCATCACCACGCGCTCAATGCCAAGGCCGAAAGCATATCCCTGATATTTCGCCGGATCATATCCAACATTCCGCAAAACTTGAGGGTGCACCATCCCAGCGCCCAACATTTCAATCCATCCAGTGGCTTTACAAAGACCGCAGGGCTTTCCCTCCGGAGTTAGCTTGGATCCCTGGCAATAGAAACAAGCGAGATCGATTTCTGCGCCCGGTTCAACAAAAGGAAAGTATCCCGGCCGGAAACGGACTTTCTGATATTCACCGAAATAGGACTTAGCGAAGGCGGTTAAGACCCCCTTTAAATCTGCGAAGCTTAGATTGGTATCGATCGCAAGCCCTTCAATCTGATGAAATATTGACTGATGGGTCGCGTCAACCGCTTCATGACGAAAAACGCGGCCCGGGCTTACAATCCGGACGGGGGGTTTGACTGTTTTCATCAATCGAACTTGAATAGGCGAGGTATGCGTGCGAAGCAAAAGCCCTTTTTCGAGGTAGAAAGTATCGTGTAAATCGCGAGCCGGATGGTTCTCCGGAATATTTAAAGCAGTGAAATTATTGAAGTCAGTTTCAACTTCCGGGCCGGACACGGATTCAAACCCGAGGCGGGCGAAGATCGCACAGATTTCATCAATGGCCTTAATAATAGGATGAGAGCTTCCGTATTTAAGCGGAGTTCCGGGAAGAGTAACGTCTATTTTTTCTTGATTGAGTTGGGTGGCAAGGCTGGCGGACTGAAATTCTTTCTGGCGGGTGTTGTATTTCTCTTCCAAGGTGGAGCGTAATTGATTGGCGGCCTGCCCCATGGTTTTCCGCTCTTCCGGTTGGAGCGTCCCCAAATTACGGAGAACCTTGGTAAGAGCTCCGTCTTTTCTGCCTAAGTATTTAGAGTGAAAAGCTTCGATTTCCGTTAAATTGGAAACCTTCTCAAGCTCTTCTAGGGCTTCGCGTTCTATGGATAGAAGATCCATCGGCTGCGTCCTTCCTCCGGCACGGAACCGCGGTTAAGCGGCTGCGGACAAGGATTGTTTGGCGATTGAGGTTAGTTCGGTGAAAGCTTTCGGATCGGTGATGGCCAAATCGGCCAACACTTTTCTATCGACTTCAACATTCGAAAGTTTCAAACCGTTCATGAATTGCGAATAGGTCAACTGTCCGAATTCCCGGGCGGCGGCGTTGATGCGCATAATCCAAAGGGTTCGGTAGTCGTTCTTTTTGTCTTTACGTCCATAATAGGAATACTCGTTCACCTTGTTGAGGTGCTGCTTTACCATTCGCCATCTGTTCTTCTTCGTGGCGTAGGCGCCTTTGGCTGCGCGGTAGTGTTTTTTCTTTCGTTGACGGGTATAGGTAACGCTTCGGACTCTCATGATTGGATTCCTATTATTAGATTAGAGGTAAGGCAAAAGCCGTTTAATGACTTTGGATTGCTCCGCATTTAAAAGTTTGGGACGTCTCATTCCGCGGCTGCGGCCGGAAGACATTCCTTGCAACAAGTGACGGGCTCCCGCTCTTTTATGACGGATTTTTCCGGTCCCCGTTTTCCAAAATCGTTTTTTGGCGCCGCTGTGTGACTTTAATTTAGGCATTTTATCCTCTTCTATTTAGATGGAACGATGATGGCGTTTAGCCTATTGCCGTACATCTGCGGAGTGGTTTCGAACATTCCCACTTCGGCGATCCGCTCCTTGATCCGCTCAATCATTTTAAGTCCGAGGTCTTGATGTTCCATTTCTCTTCCGAAAAATACCAAGCTGACCCTGACTTTGTTCTTCTCTTTCAAAAATCTTTCGATGGCGTTTAACTTCACTTGAAAATCGTGTTCGCCGATCTTGGGACGCATGCGAATTTCTTTAACTTGTCCGCCGCCGCCTTTGTTCTTTTTGGAATCCTTGGTTTTCTTTTCCTGTTGGTAAATATATTTGGAAAAGTTGCCGAGCTTGCACACCGGTGGGTTGCTGGTGGGAGCGATTTCTATGAGGTCGTAACCCCGTTCATCTGCCATGCGCAACGCTTCTTGGACCGTCTTAACGCCAACCATTTCTCCAGCTTCATCAATAAGTCTAATTTGAGGCGCCCGAATGTGGTGGTTAACGCGTACTGTAATTTTACCGATGCTTTTACTCCTCCTTGGAGCGACCTTGTTTCCTAATAAAAAAGGATGGCTTCAGTCACCATCCCTTTAACCTTCGCAAGGTCATGTGTTTTTAAAGTGGAGAGGATAATACCAACGAGAGGTGTTGCTGTCAACGTTAGAAATTTACGTTGACAGAGATTCTATGCGCGATGCCGACAGAACCGAACGGCACAATACCATAGTCGATGGAGAACGTTTTCATCAAGAAGCCCAAGCCGAACCCAAAACCAGAAAACCCATCTACATCACCCATCGTTTTTGAGTTGACCCCCGCCCGGCCGGCGATTTGGAGCCTGTCTTTTTCCCCCCAAACATATTCAGTTCCTGCGGCAGCGTATACTTCATCGGTCTTAGGGAACGCCACATCCGCACTGGTGAGCCAGCGTTCGCTTATCTTATAGCTGCTCCCCAAACGGTATTCCGATGGCAAATCTTCAGATTCGGTCCTGTATTTGAGGCTTCCAAACAAGTTACGACCGGTTAAACCGAACTTAAGCTTGTCCTCCATATAAGAGGGCGTAAGAAATCCAACATCAGCGGATAAGGTTGAATCTGAATTCACGATCTTCGACTTCACGCTTTTTAGAGACAAGCCAGCACCCCAGCCATTGAAACGATGGGCATATCCCAAACTTAAAGCTTGGTCTGCGGGTTTGAACGATCCAATATTGGCGCCCGTGACATCAGTCTTATCGATATCGCCAGGGGTGTAATACTGATAGGCAGCTCCGACAGCCCCGTTCTCTCCAAGCTTTTGACCATAACCCAAATAGTCAAAATAACTGGAATCAAAATAGAGCGCGTGCATAATGGAAAACGATTTTGAGGGAATTTGTAAAAGCGCCGCCGGATTCCAATAAAGGGCTGTCGCATCATCCGCCACCGCGGTAAATGCTTCGCCCATTGCCGCCGCTCGGCCACCGACCGCCAATTTCAAGAATTCAGCCGTGCTGGTTCCTTTGGAGGAACTGCTCGCCATGACATTTCGAGAAATTCCACTAACAACCACCAAACAAATTGCTGACAGAATTACTTTTTTCATCGTTCGATTGCCACCTTTGTGGTTTTTTTACTGCCGTTGCCTTCCGCGAAAACATAGTAAATGCCGCTGGCCACCAGTTCGCCTGACTGGTTTCGTGTATCCCATGTGGCTTCTCCCAAGGAATTGGCGGTCTTTTCAGCGATCAAGGATCCGGTAAGCGTATAAACTTTAACCGTTGCGCCGGCGGGGAGGCGGTCAAAGGTCACTGTGTCGACAGTCAACCCGGATGTGAAAGGATTTGGATAGGCTCGAATATTAGAAGCGGAACTGGTCGGAGTAGCGTTAGTAAATTTGGCCACCCAAATGTCGCGGTTATCTCCGGTTGTTGGGTCGAGAGCGCCGGCCGCATACACATTGCCTTGACCATCCATGGCCACAGCATAACCTTCATCATCATCTAATCCTCCACCGCTAAAGGTTACGCTGGACTGAAAAACCAAAGATGAATTCATTTCTTGAATGAAAATATCGGCCCCGCTTCCCAAATGTTCGTATTCACCTATAACCAAAATGGATCCGCTATTGGTTACCGCTATTCCATGGCCCCAAATGTCGTCGCTGAGATCCATGGTATGACTAGATATTAAAACCAATGAGTTAGTAAATTTTGCCACCAGCGCGTCTGTTGTATTCAGACTTCCAGTGATAAAAACATTCCCCGAAGAGTCAACATCAAGAGCCCTACCCGACCCTGTCGCAGGAGTGGTAAAGGAAGAACTTGATTGGAATACCAATGCCGAGTTATATTTGGCCACCCAAGAACTGTTGTTATAAATTCCTGTAAAAAATACGTTACCTTGAGAATCTACTCCAGCTCCATATCCTTGATCTGCTTGGCCGCCCACCCCAACCGATGTACTGGATTGCAGTACCAATGCGGAATTGTAGTGACCCAGCCAAATGTCTCTGTTTGAATCAGCGACATAGCCTGTCACATAGACGTTAGAGCCAGATCCATCCAAAGCGATGGCAAATCCCTGATCATTTTGAGCTCCAGCGCTTGTCATTGTGGCACTGGCCAACAAAACAAGATTGGGGTCATACTTGCCAACCCAAATATTGACCGAACCGCCTACAGAAACCCATCCGGTGGCGTAAACATTGCCACTGCTATCGGTTGCCAAACCAAAAACCTCTCCATCGTTGCTACCTGTTCCCGTTTCCGTTGTTACCGCAACCAATGACAATGAAGAATCATATTTTCCTATCCAAACGGTCCCTTCCTCAATAGTACCGCCGACATACGCAGCATTGTTGCGACCAATTGCGACCGCACGACCGAGATCGTTACTCCCAGATGGGCCAGCGACAGTTGTTGTGATGGGAGAATCCAAATTAACACCCTGTGCCACTGAACAAATAAAAAGCATGAATAGGAAAACAATAAAATTATGAATTTTCAATTTGGCACCTCCGTTGTAATTAAGCGAGCTGTTTTTTAGCCTTTATCTCAGCAGTCATTTCCAAAACAAAGTCAGAAAGGTTTTTACTCCCTAAATCTTTCCCCGACTGGGTTCGCACAGCCACTTGGCCCACTTCGACTTCCTTGTCCCCAATCACGATCATGTACGGAATTTTATCCATGGTAGCGGTTCTGATCTTGGCTCCGATCTTGTCATTCTTCTCGGAGAATTCCGTTCTGATTCCATTTTCACGCAGCAGTTGTACTACTTTTTTGGAATACTCGTAATGTTTTTCTGAGATGGGAAGGACCGCCACTTGAACCGGCGCCAACCACAACGGAAACAATCCCGCGTAATTTTCCACCAGGATGCCGAAGAAACGCTCGATCGATCCCAAAATGGCGCGGTGAATCATCACCACAGGAACGTCTTTTCCCTCTTCATTTCGGTAGACGGCTTTGAATCTTTCCGGCAAGTTGAAATCAAGTTGAACGGTTGAGCATTGCCATTTGCGTCCGATAGAATCTTTGATTTTCAAATCAATCTTGGGGCCGTAGAAAGTTCCCTCGCCTTTGTCGACTTGGAATTTAAGTCCCGTGTCGGTCATGGCTTTGGCCAAAATCTCTTCGGCTTTATCCCAAGCTTCCGGTTGTCCGACAAATTTTTCAGGACGAGTGGAAAGGTTCACTTCATAATCGGTAAATCCAAAATCTCCCAATATCTTTTGGGCGAGCATGATCACGCCTTTAATTTCCTCGTAGAGTTGATCAAACCGGCAGAAAATGTGCGCATCGTCCTGAGTAAAACCCCGCACGCGGAGCATTCCGTGAAGAACGCCGCTTCTTTCAAAACGGTAAACCGTGCCGTGTTCGTAAATTCGAAGCGGGAGTTCCCGATAGCTATGAAGACCGGTGTTATAAATGGCGATATGGAAGGGGCAGGTCATCGGTTTAACGAAGTAAGATTGATTCTCCAGCTTCATTTCCGGAAACATATTTTCTTTATAGAAATCCAGATGGCCGCTGGTCTTCCAAAGTTCGGAAAGTCCCACATGGGGCGTCACAGCCAGCTCGTAGTTGTGAACCAAATGAAGATCTTTCAAATAGGTTTCAACCAAATGCCGGACCAGGGCGCCTTTGGGATGCCACAAAATGAGTCCGCTTCCGGTCTGATCGGGTTGGATGGAGAAAAGACCCAGCCTCGGGCCCAATTCACGATGATCGCGCTTTTTCGCTTCTTCGATGCGGTTGAGATAAGATTTTAGTTCTTCATCGGAATTCCAAATGGTCCCATAAATCCGCTGAAGTTGTTCCCTCTTTTCGTCCCCTCTCCAATATGCGCCCGCCACTTTGGTGAGTTTGAAATGCTTGATGTCATTGGTGGAATCGAGATGGTTTCCTTTGCAGAGATCGACGAAGTTATCGTGCTTATAAAAAGTGATTTTCGCATCGGCGGGAAGATCATCGATGATCTCAACTTTAAATTTCTCCCCTTTCGCCAGGAAATACTCCCGGGCTTCTTCCCGCTTTTTCTCTTCACCGGTGAATTTACTGACGCGCTTTAAATTGCGGCGCATCTGATTTTCGATCTTGGTTAGATCTTCCGGCGTGAATTTATGCCGGCTGTCGAAATCGTAATAGAAGCCGTCTTCGGTGGGTGGACCGATGGTGAGTTTGGTTTCGGGAAAAAGATCCTTAACAGCCTGTGCGAGCACATGCGCCGCGGAGTGGCGGAGTTTGTAGAGGTAGTCTTCTGAGTTTTTGTTTTCGATAGTGGAGTTCAATTTATGGCCCTTCGACTTCGCTCAGGGCAGTTCGACATGAAGTGATGCCTGCAGTGAGCGAGCGCCGTATGCGAGTCGAACTGCGCGGTAGAGGATTCGAACCTCTGACCCCTTCCATGTCAAGGAAGTACTCTAACCAACTGAGCTAACCGCGCGTGTTTAATGCTGTAACTGGCCGGCCTTTATAGCAAAAGGCAAACTCGCCGTCATCTGAGAACTTTCAGCAAAAGCGCCATTTCCCATTGTTGCTTAGGCAAGATTTTTCCCTTCCGTTTTTAAGATTTTCAAAAGGTATTCGGCATGTTCTTGCCCTCGTTGGGTAAAATGATAAAGATCCAAATAAAGTTGAAGATTGGAGACCACCGAATAACCTTTTATTTTCCGGGCTCCAAAAAAGGCTGACCTTTTGTAATAGGGAGCAATCAAGTAGACATTCCCCCCATTCTTAAGCTCCTTAAGATCAAGAGCCTTACGGAGATCGAAAGATAGCTTGTCGAATCTGTCGGCCTCCAAATAAAGGTATGCGTTCGGATCGCGGACAAAATTGGTGAGCAAATTGGCTCCGCTATGGAGCGTCAAGGCGTAGGTGTTTTCCAATCCCGGTTGGTCGAAAAACTTTTTAATTTTGGACAAGATGGCGGCGTCTGGAGAGTAATAAAGATGAGTTTCGTTCCATTCGACGTCGTAGTGCTTGATCCATTCCTGAATAAGCTCATCCGCGTCTCTTAAGGTGGCTCCCGCTAAGCGGCCACGGCTTTTTCCTTTGATGTAACCTTTCTTTCGCAACACAGCCAAGATGTCGGCGGCCCATCCCCGGCCCACGCCCAATTTGGCAACAAAATCCCTAACCACCCATTCCTGAGCGGGATGGTTA
>CAZJOE010000066.1:0-7790 GCA_964547555.1 uncultured Elusimicrobia bacterium
GTGGTCCGTATCTGGATAAGGGCCATTGACGCCGCCTATTTTTATTTGAGAAATTCGTTCGCCGCCGTTTTTTCCGCGAAGCCAAAAGGTTAATTTGGTGGCGGCGCTTAAATCATAGCCGGCGCCTTTAATCGTTCCCCAATTATTGGCGGGAGCCAGCCAATATATTCCCGCCCATCCCTGCTTTCCTTTACCGCTGTATTCAATGTTAAGAGACGTGTGGCCTGCGCGGCCCGTCGACGCGGGCGCCGATTCATCGGAAGCGGAGGTGAGGGAGGAGAGGGAGTTGGTATCCCCCATAAATCCGCTGGGAACATACCGAGACCGGCTGCCCGATTCATCTCCATAAATATAAAAAGGAAGATCCGCTTTCTTTCCGACCGGGGGAAGCCCCGCGCCGGCTTGCTGGCAAAAAAGAAAAACAAAACCCCACACCCAAGCCCCGTTGCCGGTTCTGCGACTCCGGAGGATTCTCTTGAGTGTGGGGCTGTTGAACATTTTAATCTCTCGGCTTATTTGACCAATCGGATCTCGTCAACGTAAATGGTGAATCCATTGGGGTTGACTTCCGCATTGGCGGCCATGCCGAATCCGCCGATGATGTGGCTCAAGTCGAGGCCGGTGAGGTCGATGGTGTACTCTTTCCAATCTTTGGAAAGTTCCACAGGACTGACCGACGCTTCGTCGGAATCGCCTTCTTCCGTTTGGCCGGTGATGCCGCCGATAAAGAACTTGTCGACGACTTCAGATCCGCTTTCCCCGCGGGCCCAAAAAACAAGTTTCTTATATCCGGACAAGTCATAACCACCGCGCTTGTCGCCCCAGTTGTTGGCGGGATGTTGCCAATAAATACCGGCCCATCCGGCGCCTTGCTTACGCTCACCCGAGTATTTAATTTGGATGCACGTCTCATCTTTGGCTTCCCCATCTTTGGACTTCTTGGCGTCTTTGGATTTCGGCTTTTGGACTTTTTCTTTCCAGCCTTGATTGAACTTTAGATCTCCATAATCCCCCATCCATCCTGAAGGGATATAGTGATTGAGGCGCGAACCTCTCTCTGTAAAGATGTAAAACACATCTCCCGATACCGGGGTGCCTTTTTTCGCATCTTTTTCTGCTGCCATGAGAGTGCCTGAAACCAAGATGGCGACCCCCGTCAGCACAACGAACTTTTTGACGAACTCACTGACCATTTCACTCCTCCTCATGATTCACTTTTTTCTGATTCTTCTAAATTAATTAACGGCCTTCTGTTCCCTGGCGAGAAGGCTGTTCAAACAAGAAAAGAAATCCAAACCGGTGAGAAAGAACGGTCCGAATCTCGTCGAAAGATCCGAGCTGGCTCGGACGGAACAAATCGTCTTCTTGACGGGTGCCCAGGTAACTGACGTCCCACGTTGTTTGACCGGAGATATTATAACTTACGCCCAATCCGAATATCCGGTCATAGGTGAAACCGAAAAAGGGATCAAGATTTTCTTCCGGTCCCCACACGCCGGTCCCATAATGACCCCAATAGGCGAACCGGGCCGTTTCAATCTTGGCTTCAAAAGAGATGTATTCAGTGACGGGTTTGTTGCTGGCCGTGCTGGTGGAATAGGCGATACCTGAAATCGCCGGCGATTGCCCTCCCGCCACTCCCAACGTCCATTTCCAAGATTTTTGATTGCCGTGCCCCAAAAACCGGACTTCATGAAGAGGATGATTGCTGGCCCAGGCCCCCGAATGCGACGCAGGTTCCCAATGATACCGGCCTGTGCGATCAATATAATATTGACGATCGGTGGTGGTTTTATAATCGCTCATCCGATGTTGAAGAGAGAAGACCAAAGAAGCATCTTCTTCAGGATTTTTGTTCCAGAGAGAAATGGACGTCGGATCATAAAGATAAAAGTTGGTCCCGGGCGTCAAATCGAAATTAATCGTCGTGGTAAGAAAAGACGCTTCCCGGTTAAGCCAATCCACAAAAAAAGGAGATTCGGGACCGCGGGGGTTCGCGGCCACCGCTAGAATATTATCCGGTGTCCCTTCATACAAAAAGGGCATAGGCCCTTCCACGGGACGGCGGTAAACATAATTCACAAATCCTTGTACGTAGGAACCAAAGTCTGATCCCAGTCGGATCCCGGCCTCTTCTTTGTTCCCCGCCACCACACCCGTTCGCTCCAGATTAATTCTCGTCTTGACGGCGCGGTCACCCAAATTAAGGGCCCCATCCAAAATTAATTTGGCGCCCAACGCATCGGCCTGCTCCACTGTTTTTGTGCTGATGCTGTGTGAAGACCCCAGCAATCCGCTGCCTCCCTCCACATCTTTAGAGGAGAGATAAGAATCATCAAGGCGGTAAGGTTGATAGAGGGCCCCGACGTTCACGGCCCAACCTTCCTCGGAAGGCCGCGCGTAAGTCAATTGATAGGCCTTGAGTCTTTTTTCATTTTCCGGATCGTCCAAAAGAGGATAGGGAATATCGGCATCGCGATAGAGAAATGAAACTTTCCCCGTACCGAAAGCGCCCGATACACGACCCACGACATTGTGGCGGTACCCCCATTCAAGTTCGCTTCCATAAGCGACGGCCGCATCAAAATTATTCCACGCTCCACCCAATTCAGCGCCCTGAGGAATGCGGCGTTTGGAAATATTCATATATTGGTTGGACTGCCAACCGGCCGGATACACACCCAAAAAACCAGAACTTCCCAGATAATCACGTTCCGGATAAACGCCGTTATAAAATTCAAACATGTCACCTTTATCAATCCACCCATCATGCTTCACGCCAGAGAAACCATGCAGGTACCAGGAATCTTTATCGATCTTTCCTTCCATTTCCCTTAAATAAACATGATTGTCCCGGTTGCTTTCAAAATGATCGTAATTGATGGGCCGCCAAAACCTGTCGGCGTATTCCCCTTGAACGTTAAAAAGAGCGCGCGCAAAAATATCACGGTTTAATTGGGTGGCCACTTCGCTGAGAAGGCTTTGCCCCCATTCTGATTTCCAGGCAGAATTGCCCCGCCCATTGGGCACAAATGATTTATCCACCCCATCACTAATAATTTCTTCATTATAGGCCGAAGCGTGGAACACGCCTTCCAAACTGACCGTATGAGAAAGCCGGAGAGAACCGGGTTCAAGATAAGTTTCTTCGGCTGCGGAAAGAAGAGTGGGAAGGAAAAGCGAGAGAATAAGAAATGAAATTCCAGCCGAAAAAACGGCGAGCTGGGAAGAGTGGGAGCGCATAAAACCGACTCTGCTAAATTTCATTTTTGTTGATGACTCCTAAAAGAGAGAGGGAAAACTTTTTTCTTTGGAGAGGGTGAACGGAATCTACGAAAAAAAGAGAAAAGCGCACAGTAAATTTATTGTAAAGCCTGGCCGATTTAACCCTTGAGAGCCCCGGCTGTGACGCCAGCGATGATGTGCCTTTGTAAGAAAATATACGCAATCACAATGGGGATAATAGAGATGGTCATTCCCGCCGTCAAAAGATGGTCCTGTGCGATAACACCTCCCCAAAAGGTGACCAATCCCAGCTGCAAAGGCATCAATTTTTGATCTTGAAGGACCAATTGGGCCAAAATAAATTCATTCCATACGTTTAAGGCCGTAAAAAGAGCCACCACGGCCAAGGCCGGTTTGGCCAAAGGAATGGCCACGTGCCACCAAATACCGAGCCGGCCACATCCATCAATGCGCGCGGCATCTTCTAAATCTTTAGGAATTCGCTCAAAAAATGGCCTCAAAATGAAAATTCCCAGCGCCAATCCCCCATTAATTTGGGGAAGCATATACCCCAACCGAGTATCGATAAGACCGATCTTATTAATAAGGACATACAACGCCACGATCGCACCGGGGACGGGAATCATAATGGTGGTTAAAAACATGAAATAAATGATGTTTTTCCCGGGAAAATGGAACCGGGCAAAAGCATAGGCGGCCAAGGACGCAATCACCAAAACAGCAAAAACGCACACGGTGGTATAGAAAACGCTGTTTAAGAAATAGATTTCAAATTTCCCTTTGGTCCAGGCCTCGGCAAAATTTGAAAATTGCGGATTCAGGGGGATCAAACTCATGTCGGTGAAAACAGTGGCTTTTGTTTTGAGGGCGGAGGACATCATCCAGGCAATAGGGAAAATACACGAGATCGCAACGGACAAAAGAATGGTGTGCTTGATGGTAGATTTGACGGCCCGGATCAATCGCAAGAAAATCCGCTCGCGCGCAAATCGGTTGTGCTGCGGATTGAGAATATCGGTAGAAACGGTAACGGAGCTGGCCATGATCAGTCTGCCTTGACCCGTTTGGACAATTGGATTTGCAGCATCGAGACAACCAGCAAAATCAAACCGAATACCACCCCCATGGAACAAGCGTATCCCATGCGGGACGAAGAACTAATTTCATTAATGATCCGTTTCATCGGGACCTCGGTGTGGAAACCGGGCCCTCCGCCTGTCGTCGTGATCACCAGATCATAAATTTGCATGGTGCCCAGAATAGTCAAAACGCTGACCAAAACAAAAACGGGAATCATAAGGGGAACCGTGATTTTCCAGAAAATTCTCGCTTCTCCGGCGCCATCCACACGGGCCGCTTCGTAAAGGTCCCGGGGAATACCTTGAAGACCCGCCAATAAAATAATAAATCCCCACCCAAACCCTTTCCACATATGGACCACGGCCAAAGAAAGAAGCGCTGTGTGTGGATCGGCCAGCCAAGCACGCACCCATTGGGCAAATCCTATTTTTACCAAGAGATTGTTTAAGAGACCGTATTCACCCCGGAAAATCCAGTTCCAAATAAGTCCCACCACCACACCGGAAAGAATGGGAGGAAGAAAGAAAATGGAGCGATAGATTTGCCCGCCTTTAATGCCCCGATCCACAATCCAAGCTAAGACCAAGGCCAATAAATTCTGAACGGTCAAGGCGATAACGGTGATAAGACCCGCATTCTTAAAAGAAACCCACCAGGCAGGATCGTGAAAAAGAACATCTTTAAAGTTGCCCAAACCGACAAAAGTGCGTCCGGATGAGATACCGTTCCAATCGTGGACCGACAACACAAAAACATCAATGAAGGGATAAAGACTGAACGTCAAAAACATGGCCACCGCGGGAATGACAAAAAGGTAGCTTCCGACCAAAGACCAGTCGAAGCGAGGCTTTTCGCGCACGGAAGATTTCGCGGCGGACGTCGTCATATCAGCGCTTCATTTTCTCTTTGGCTTTTTGAATATCGGCGGCGATTTGTACGGCCGATTTCTCGCCGATCAAAATCGATTGAATGCCTTTGGTGATAATCTCCTGAACCTTGGGCTCTTCGTTCACCACAAAACGATTCGTATGAATGGAATTTTCCATGGCCGCCGCAAAACCTTTTAAAATGGGAGATACGTCGCCTTCCACATCATTGACCGCCGGAAGGTTCTTGGTTTGATTAACAAGGAAGGCCGCCTGTTCTTTAGCGGAAACCCACTTAAGGAAATCCACCGCCATTTGTTTTTTGGGCGACTTAGCGTTCACACTGAAAATGGTTCCAGCCCCCCCCCAAGCGCGACGTGGGTTTTTGGGATTGATGGCGGGAGGAAGGAAAGGAACATAATTTAACTCGGGATTCATTCCTTCATACACATTAACGGCCCAAGATCCATTGAAAGTCATCCCCGATCTTTCCGACGCAAAAGTTTGTTCGGCGATTTTATTTCCCATGGTGACAAGACTGCTGTCGGCGAAACCGGCTTTTTGCATTTTCTCAAACGCGGCCAAAACTTCAACCCATTGCGGATCGGTATAAGCCACTTTGCCACGGAAGGTGTCCATCACTTTGGCCTCCCCCATGTTGTTGAAAGCCAAATCAGTAAAGAGAGAATAAATAATCCATGTTTCCTGCCATCCGCTGACGAATCCCGAAACGCCGCTGGCTTTTAGTTTTTTCCCGGCTTCGATGAATTCATCCCATGTTTGAGGGGCCTTATCAGGGTTCAATCCGGCTTTTTCGAAAAGCTTCTTGTTGTAAATCATGGGAATGGTGGTAACGTCCAAAGGAATGCCATAACACCCCGAAGAAACGTTAAAGGAATTGCCTTCTCTAAACGAAGCCGTGTTCAAGGCTTCGGAGTAGAAACGGGACCGCCAGGAACTTTTCCCTTCTCCAAGATAAACATCAAGATTTTCAACATGTCCCGCTTCGATGAAAGAAGCCAAATCCCGCGCCTCACCCAAGACGCCATAAATGTCTGGTAGGTTGGCCGTTTGCGCACCGACGCGGACTTTCTGCTGATAATTATCGGAAGGAGCATAGAGTTGAAATTGGACATCGACACCGGTGCTTTCTTTATATTTTTTGGCCAGTTCCAAAAGGGCGGGCTCCCGGTCCGTTAGCCAATGCCAGATAACGAGGGAATTTCCATCGGAAGAATTCTTTTTGTTACAAGAAACAAAGGAGGTGACAACAGCAGTCGTTAAGACAACAGCAAAGACGCGCAAAAAATTTTTCATGGAGAAAACAGTTCCTTTATAGATGGATTTAATCGGCCGGGGGGAGGGAGCCCAGCTTTAGTTAAGAGCGCACAGTTTTAGTTATTTTGGGATGGTTTGACAACAAGTTTGAAGAGGTCTTGAAATCATTTTTCTTAGGACCATCGTGGCCTGGACCATGAAGGTTGGTTTATGCAAATGAATATTTCTCCGCAGTTCCCCCCATTCTGACTCTCGAATCGTTTTCATTTTCCAATCCCATGTCGTCTCCATCACAAGGTCACGCATTTCATCAGGCATGTTATCGAGCCGATCGGGAGCTATAAAAAATATTTGGACGCGATCAGGAGAGTGAAAAACCACTTCATAACGGCTGTGGTTATGCTTAAACTGGCACTTTGCCGAAGATCCTTGCATGCTATTGCTCCTTAGGACGCCATGTCCGAGTCCATGCGTTGGTTAGGCAGCCAAATCGGGGCGATGCCCATGAGACCCTTTTTTACCCAAACGCTTTGAGATAAATTCCTCATGTAGCCGCTCTGACAAGAACATTTTCATCAATGACTGATATGGAATGTCTGTCTTGTTCGCCAATAGTTTCAATTCTTCTAACATAGATTCTGGCAAACGAATTGAAATTGAAACGACGGAAGGCTTCAATTCAGGCAAAACTATTTTCTTACCCTTACTCCAATCAAGATAATCACTGGAATCATGGGAAGCCCAAAACTTCCGCTCTTGATCCTCGGTTTTAAAATTAGGAATTCGCTTTCTCATAAATCCTCCGTTCTTGACGACTCATTGCGCGCGCAGAAACAACGCGTATTAACTTATTGCGCACCGTGAATGACACAAACAACAAACGGCCTGCATCCGTTTGACCCAGAGCGTAAAGTCTATGTTCTTGCTGGGAATGCCCAGGGTCACCTGTAACAATCAACGGCTGGTTGAAGAAGATCTGCTCAGATTCGCTGGGGGAGACTTGGTGTTTAAGGAAGTTTTTCTCAACATTCCCTCGATCCCATTGGAATCCTTCACAACGTTTGACCAGCTCCAATTCATCCATTGATAGAGTATATATCTATTGTATACGCCAGCCAAGGCATTTATGAAACTGGAAACAATATGAAATTTAGGTGGGTTTCCTTGCTGCCTAGACATAATGACCGCCAAGCGAGGCGGTTAATATTTTGATGTGAATAAATGTTTGTTGGATTCATGGACAAAAAAAAGAGACCTGCCTCGCGATGTCTTAATCTATCGGGCGCCAGAAACCATTGCTGGTGTCTTACCCATTAAGAG
>CAZJOE010000067.1:0-7767 GCA_964547555.1 uncultured Elusimicrobia bacterium
CACGCTCTCAATATATTCTGCGGCGCGATCTTTACGATCAGGAACCACGGAACGGCCTCCGCGATGTTCGACAACTTTGAGCAAACTGTGTCCGTCCCTAATTCTGGTTTCGCGGTAAGAAGAAAGAGGCATGCCTAAAATGGGGAAAGATAATTTCTGCGTCAGTAAAAATTCTCCGATATGCTCCACCGCGACCGCGCAGGAGAGGGAAATTTTTTCGGTGGTGAGGAGAATCCTGGGGAGATCCGCGAAAGGGTGCCAATAAAGTGTTGAGCCTGGAGGGGTCGCGGCGGCTTTGTCTTTAATAAACCCAATTTCCCCGATGCTTTCTTCGGTGGATTTTGATTTGGGAAGAATCACATGATCCACCCACGCTTGAAACTCCGTTCCGGTTTCTTCTTTCATCCGCTGGGCCAAGCGTTTGGCGAAATGATGGGAGTTGAGGAATTCTTCTATGTGGTCGCGGATAAATTGGTCCGCCTCGGGGCATTGAGGCCACACGTAGTTGGCGGGAGCAGGCGATAAAAAGTCAGATTTTTTCATGAGTTATCTATTTGCGCCCGTTGAAGTTTTCCGCTGTAGTCCACATAGACGGTTTTCCATTCGGTGAAAATATCCAAACCCGTTTTTCCGGCTTCCCGGTGGCCATTCCCACTACCTTTGACACCGCCAAACGGCATATGCACTTCGGCTCCGATGGTGGGGCCATTCACATAGACAATCCCCGCTTCTATTTCGCGAGTCGCCGTCAAAGCGCGGTTGATGTCTTTGGTGTAAATCGAACTAGAAAGGCCATACGCGCAGTCGTTCAGCGTTTCAATCGCTTCTTCAAAACTGGAGACCTTAATGATGGAAAGAACCGGGCCAAAAATTTCTTCGCGGAAGATTCTCATGGAGCGGGTCACGTCGGTAAAAATAGTGGGCTGAACAAAGAATCCATTTTTGCAATCGGGATCGGTGGAGCGGGCTCCGCCCAACACCAATTTGGCTCCTTCTTTTTTTCCGATCTCGATGTAATCCAGAACACGTTCCATTTGTCTTTGATTGATGATGGGACCCACCTGCGTTCCGGCTTGAAGGCCCGCGCCCAATTTCAATTTCTTCGCTTGTTCAAGAAGTTGTTTGACCATTTCATCATGAATATCTTTGTGAAGGATGAGCCGGCTGGTGGCGGTGCAGCGTTGTCCGGCGGTGCCGAACGCGCCCCACAACGCGCCTTCTAAAGCAAGTTTTAAATCAGCGTCCGGCATCACGATCTGCGCGTTTTTACCGCCGCACTCCAATGAAATTCTTTTCCCAACTTTCCCCGCGTATTCGGCCACTTTGCCACCGGTTCGGCTGGATCCTGTAAATGAAATCAGTTGAACGTCCGGATGAGACACGAGCGCCCACCCCGTTCCTTTTCCGCTTCCTAAGACCAAATTCACAACGCCCGCAGGAAGTCCTGCTTCTTCTAACGCTTTCACAAATTCAACACCGCAAAGGGGCGTGTCTTCGGCCGGTTTTAAAACGACGGTGTTTCCGCAAATAAGGGCATGAAGGGCCTTCCAAGCGGGGATCGCGATGGGGAAATTCCAAGGAGTAATGAGAGCGCAGACGCCGACCGGCTCTCGAAACGTGAGGCACATTCTATTGGGAAGCTCAGAAGGAGCGGTCTCGCCGTTTAATCTTCGTCCTTCTCCTGCGGCGAGATAAGCCATATCGATGGCTTCTTGAACATCGCCTAATCCTTCGGGTAAAGATTTTCCGCACTCACGGGTGACGAGTTCTCCAAGAGCTTGTTTGCGCTTGGTGAAAATTTCAGCGAATTTAAGAATGATTTTGGCGCGTTCAGGAGCGGGGGTTTTCCGCCAACCAGGAAAAGCTTTTTTGGCGGCTTGAACAGCGCGGGCGACATCTTCAGCGGACGTTTCAGGAGCGACGCAAATGGTTTCAGCGCTATCGGCTGGATTTAAGGAAGGAATTTCCGTCGCTTTAGAAGGCCACTCCCACGCATTTCCTATCTTGTTTAAGGCTTGTTTTGCCATCCCGAAAGGATGACGCGCTTAGGTATTATTTACCAGGGTCAAATATCGAAATTGGCCCAAAGGACGGTGTGATCGGAAGGGCTAGGGGCTCGGCGAGGAATGAGATCGACATCGATCTCGGAACAAGTTTTGGCCAAGGGGGGTGTCGCCAACATGTGATCGATTCTCCATCCTTTATTGTTCGCGAAAGAATTAGAGAAGAAATCCCAAAACGTATAACCGTTTTTATCCGGATATTTGGATCGGTAGACATCTACAAATTGTCCATTGATGGTATCGCGATAGGCTTTCTGCGCGTCTTCGTGATAGCAAGGATGTTTCTTATGTTTCTCCGGAGAATGAACATCCAGAAGTCCCGGAGCGATGTTCAAATCTCCCAGCCACACGGCCGGTTTGGTGAAATCCAAATGTTCTTCGAAATATGACTTAAGCCGCAGGAACCAACCTAACTTGTATTGATATTTGGGTGAATCAATCGCGAAGCCTTGCGGAATATAAGTGTTGATAATGGGAATGCCGCGCACCACGGTTTGGATAATTCTGAAATCCTCGGAGTCGGGGCCTTCGACCAAACCGTAAACAACTTTTTCCGGCTTCTCGAGCGATAGCGTCGCCACGCCGTTGTACCCTTTCATGCCGCGATAAGTGACGTGGTACCCTAAGTCCGTGAGCGGGGCCAAAGGAAAATCCGCGTCCACCACTTTTGTTTCTTGGAGGCACATCACATCGGGATGGTTGGCTTTGATCCAATCGGTGACGATGGAAATCCGTTTGCGAATTGAATTCACATTAAAAGTCGCGATTTTCATTGGGCTTCTCCCGCCATGGCTTGACCCGCCAGCCAACCGGTGGTCCAGGCGTTTTGAAAATTAAATCCACCGGTCACCGCGTCCACGTCCAAGATTTCTCCGGCGAAATAAAGTCCCGGACATTTACGGCTCTCCATTGTTTTGAAATTAACTTCGTCTAATTTGATTCCGCCGCAGGTTACAAATTCTTCCTTGAACGGGCTTTTCCCGCGGACCATGTAACGGCCTTGTGTTAGTTCACTAATGACCCGGACCATTTGTTCTCGAGACAAATCGGCCCAGGTGTGGGTCTCGGGAACTTCAGAAGCGCGCAGCATCCGTTCCCACAATCGTCGCGGCAAATCAAACACCGGCAAAGAAGACACCAATTTTTTAGGAGAATCGGTTTTGAGGGACCGCAGCGTTTTTTCAATCGTGTCGGGTTTTTGAAAAACCCAATCGATGGACAATTCCACATGATAACCGGCGTCATGAAATTCGCGCGCGCCCCAAGCGGAAAGTTTTAAGACGGCGGGACCGCTGAGTCCGTGATGAGTGATGAGAAGGGGCCCGCTTTGTTTAAGTTTTGTCCCGACCACGCCGATTTCCACTTTTGGAACGGAAATTCCTTCGAGACCCCGGAGACGTTTATCGGGAATATGGAAAGTAAATAAAGAAGGGACCTGCGGTTCGATGGTGTGTCCCATTTTTTCGGCGAACACCAATCCATTTCGTCCACTTCCCGTCGCCAACAAAACTTTAGAGACGTGAAGAGCTTCACTGTTATTGATGATGATTCGAAATCCACCTTCTTCAATTGCCACGGCTGAAACGGCAACGCGGGTACGGACATGAACACCGGCCGCGCTGGCGGAACGTTGTAAGGCGTCGATGATGGAATACGAAGTGTCACTAACGGGAAACATGCGTCCATCCTCTTCGGTTTTAAGAGGAACGCCTCGTTGTTCAAACCAAGTGACGGTGTCCTTCGGTTGAAATTTATGGAACGGCCCCAACAAGGCTTTGCCTCCGCGCGGATAGAAACCGACCAACTTCGCGGGATCAAAACACGCATGCGTTACATTGCACCGTCCGCCGCCGGAGATTTTAACTTTGGCCAATGTTTGAAGTCCTTCTTCAAGGAGGTGAACGGTTTTTTTAGGATTGGCTTCCGCGCAGGCGATGGCCGCGAAAAAACCAGCGGCGCCGCCGCCAATCACCGCAATAGACGATTCGGTTTCCATTATGTTTAGCGGTGAGTGATGCGCTTGATTTGATTCAGCAGCGCTTGCTGAGGTTTGGCGGTGACGCGGGCCCACCATTTGGAAAAATCGTCCAAAATTAAATAAGTCATCGGGATCATGATCAGCGTCATCGGCATCGAAATCGTCAGGCCCCAGGCCAACGACAAAGCCATAGGCGCGACAAAAGGTTCGTGACCGCCCCATCCGTAAGCGGTTGGAAAAAGTCCCAATAAAGTTGTGATCGAACTGGCCCAAATAGGCCGCAGCCTTAAACTCCCCGCCTCAATGACCGCTTCTTTAAGCGGCTTCCCAGAGTCGCGCCTTTCATTAATAAAATTAACCAGCACAATCCCGTTGTTGATCACCACGCCCGTCATTGAGACGACGCCCAGCATGGCCATGAAGGAAGCCGGTTCATGGTGCAAAATAAGCGCGTAGACCACGCCGACCAAACCAATCGGAACGGTCAAGAGCAGGATGATCAACGGTTGAAGATAAGATCCGAACAACGCCGCTAAGATCACAAAGTCGAGCGCCAGCGCGACGAAGAAACCATTGCGAAGGGTGCGCATCGATTTCGCCGTTTCTTCCGCTTCGCCTCCGTAAATTAATTCATAACCGGGATGGCGTTTGGTGAGATCTTTGAATTGTTTGACGATGGCGTCATTGGCTTCTTGGGACGTAATCTTGGCGGTGTCCACTTCCGCCGTGATTTGGACGGCGGGGCGGTACTTGTAATGTTCGATGAACGGTTTGCCGCCCGCGATTTCGGTGGTGGCCACCGCTCCCAATCGAATGTTTCTTCCTTGGGGATTCATCACATCCAGACTGAGTAAATCTTTCGTTGAAGAACGCTGATCTTCTTTAAGCCGAACTTTGATTTTGATTTCCTCGGTGTCGCGGCGAATCTTGCTCACTTCTCCGCCGTCCACCGCGTAAAGAATATTTCTGGCCACTTGAGTCGCGTTGAGACCTGCGAAGCCGGCGCGTTTGTCATCCAACATCAACCGAAGTTCATCTTTGCCGCCGTCCCGAGAATCCCGGATGTCGGTGACACCGTCCATTTTACCAAGCGCTTCTTTAACTTCTTCAACGATGCCGGCGATGATGGCGGGTTCTTTTCCCCGCACCCGCACGTCCACGGCTTTTCCAACCGGCGGTCCCGCCTGCAACTCTTCATAGGTAATTTTGTCGACGCCGGCGGGAGTCCCGATTTTCTGCCTTAAATCTTCAATGACGGCTTTGGATTTTCTGTCTCTCTTTTCCGCCGCCGTTAAAAACACACGGGCTTGCGCATACTGGGTCCCATAACGAAAAGATCCATCTTCGGTCATTTTAAAGCCAACCAATCCCGTGACCACATCGAATTCTTCCGCGGGAAGTTCCATGACCGCTTTCTCCAGGTCGCGGAAGACCCGTTCCGTTTCGTCGAGATGAGTTCCTTTCGGCATTTCTAAATTGATGAAGAATTGTTCCACCAGGCCTTCCGGGAACAACACGAATTTGAGTTGGGTTTTCGCGACGACCCCGGTAAAGATAACGAAAAGGAACACGCCTCCAAAGAATAAAAGCCGGTGGTCGACCACCCAATTCATAAACCTTTTGTAAGTGTGGAGAACGGCCAAATACCATTTTCCGTCGGACGATTCTTCAACCGGTTTGCCGAGCGGCATCAGGTCGACCACGTGAGAGGGAAGAATGAAAAACGCTTCAAACAAACTGGCGAGGAAGCACAGGATGATGATGATCGGGATGATGTAAAGAATTTTTCCCATGACGCCGGAGGTCATCGCGAAAGGAAGGAAACCGGCGGAGGAAACCAGGATGGCCGCGATCACGGGCTTGGCCACTTCTTTGGCGCCGACCACGGCGGCTTCCATCGGTTTTTTTCCCATCTCCATATGGCGATAAATATTTTCCGCCACCACCACTGAATCGTCGTCCAGCATGCCGAGCACGATGATAAACGCCAAAAGAGAAATAAGATTGATGGTGAATCCCAAGGGCACCGCCACGGCCATGGCCGTTCCAAAAGAAATAGGAACACCGAGCGCAGCGACGAGAGCGAGCCTCCAATCAAGGAAAATAAAAAGCGCGATCATAATGAGGATGCCGCCTTGGATCATGTTGTTCATCATCACTGAATAACGGCGGGTGATAAAAAATGAGAGGTCGTCCGAAATAATGAGCGTCATATTTTTCGCGGCGGCCTTGGCGTCGAATTCGGTTTTTACTTCCCGCACCGCTTTCGACAATTTAACGGTGTCGCCCATGCGGATTTTTTTCACTTGAAGATTAATGGAAATCTGGCCGTTGGTTTTCGTGATGGTGCGTCCCTCCTCAAACCGTTCGGTGACGGTCCCCACGTCTTTAACGCGGATGGTGCTCCACTCGTCGTTTCCGCGGATCACCATTTTTCCCACGTCGGCGGCATTGTCGGCAGCGCCCATCACGCGAACGAATAACTCCTGCGTGCCCATTTTGACGAGGCCTGCCGAAGCGTCCCTGTTATGCGCTTGCACCGCATTGGCAATTTCTTCCAGCGTGAGCCGGTAGTCATCCAGTTTTTTCCGGTCTACTTCGATCCAAATTTCCCGTTCCAAGTCGCCGACTTGTGTGACGCGCGACACGCCGGGGAGTTCTTCAATCACATCCGTTATTTCTTCGGCCATGTGGTCGCGGTCATTAGCTAAGCCTCCGGCGACGGACAACGTGATCAAGGGATCGTCAAACGTGATTTCCTGAATGACGGGGTCATCCACTTCTTTGGGAATATCTTCGGCCCGGTTGACCGCTTGTTGAATGTCGTTAATGACCCTGTTTTTCTCAGACAACGACAAGTCTTCATAAAGCTTGATGGCCACCATGGAACGCGCTTCAAGAGAAAAAGATTGAACGCGGTCAATGCCGTCCACGGTTTTTAATTGTTTTTCAATCGGCGTCGTGACCAGTTTCTCAACTTCTTCCGGCGCCGCTCCCGGATAAATGGTGTTGACGGTGACCCAGTCGATGCTTACTTTCGGAAACACTTCTTTGCGCACCGTGAAAAATTGATAAGCGCCCAGACCGATCAAGAAAACCGTGAGGAGATTGGTGAAGACCCGTTTTTTTAGGAAGAACTCAATCATGGCGCGTCCTCGATTCCCAGCGCAGAGAGAAGGGTCCCCGTGGCACGGGCCAGTTCGATTTCGGCGGCTTGCTCGTCAATACGCGCTCGCACCAACGCCACCTCCGACTGATTCACTTCTTGGAGAAAGCGGACCACGACATCCGTTGTCGAGCGTCCCCGCCGTAAATTATCCCGCTCCGCCTGATATTTTCTTCGTTGCAAATCCGCGAGCCGGATTCGCGCGGCCAAGCGTTCACGGCTCATGTGGAGAATCTCCCACGCGTCCCGCACTTCCCGTTCCACTCGGTCTTGTCCGGCTTCAAAGTTTTGCCGGGCCAGTTCGAGTTCTAATTTTTTACTGTTCCGCAAAAGTTTTTCTTTGCGGTACCAGAGGGGGGCCACCAAATTCACTCCCACGCTTCTCACGGGATGATCGCGACTCTCCATATCCTCTTGAGCGCTGGTGCTGGACCGTCCCAGTCCGGCCACGCCATACGAAGCGTTCAATGAAATTTGTGGCAGCGTTTCCAGTTTCTCGCTGCGGGCCGCCCATTCGGCCGCTTCGGCCGCGGCCTTGAGCGCTTTAACGTCTCCGCGAG
>CAZJOE010000068.1:0-7744 GCA_964547555.1 uncultured Elusimicrobia bacterium
TTAATCGGATACACGACCCACGCCTACCCTCAAAGTATGGCGGAGCGAGTTCGTAAAGGCCCGCGCCTCTCTGTCGTCGAAGCTTCGCAGCTCAACATGGATTTAGGAGAAGTGTTTGCCAGCACGGCCAATCGACTCCTCAAAAAACATCATATCGACCCCAAAAATGTTTCCTGCATCGGCTCTCACGGTCAAACGATTTATCACGGGCCTCGAGACGCCACCCCCAATACCTTTCAAATTGCGGACCCTCGCGTTATTGTGGAAAGGACAGGCATCACGGTTGTCTCTGATTTCAGGCCCCGTGATATTGCGGCGGGCGGGGAGGGCGCTCCCCTCATTCCTTATTTTGACCATTACTTTTTTGGAGGCGGCCCCGTTCGGGCGTTTCAGAATATTGGGGGAATCGCCAATGTGGCCGTTGTTGGAAAAGGAATCGAGGTCCCCATCGCTTTTGATAATGGACCAGGGAATTGTCTCATGGATGCCGCGGTGCGCATTATTGAAAATGGAAAAGAAACCCATGATCATGGCGGCCACCGGGCCAAACACGGGACGCTTCAAATCGATATTTTGAACAAGATGATGCAGCATCCTTATTTTAAAAAGGCCCCCCCCAAATCCACAGGTCCCGAACTTTTTGGCGATAAATTTTTGGCGGAACACTTCGGAGACAAATTAAAATCCTATGAAAATAACGCGTTGGCCACATTGAATCAGTTGACGTGCATCAGTATTCAGGAAAGTTATCGGAATTTCCTGTTTGGAAAATATTCGATTGGTGAAATCATTGTTTCAGGGGGCGGCGTCTTTAATAAAACTATGATGAAAAAATTGGAATGCCTTTTTGCTCCTATTCCCGTCAAATCGATTGAAACCTTGGGCATTCCCGCCCAAGCGAAAGAACCATTGGCTTTTGCTTTTTTTGGTTTGAGGCGTCTTTTGGGTAAACCCAATCATCTTCCCGCCGCCACCGGCGCCAAACGCTCGCTTAGTTTGGGATCGATCACCCCCGCATGACCACCAACCTTACCTTGGTTGATGGGTTGGTGGTCCTTGCTTCCCTGGCTGTTCTTTTTGCGATTGGATTTCTCTCCGGGCGGAAAGAAGATACCACTGAAAACTTTTTTCTTGGGAATAGAAAAATCCCCATGTGGGCCGCTTGCCTTTCTTTTGTCGCCACTGAAATCAGCGCCGTCACCATTATTTCCGTTCCCGCCACTGTCTACCGCGAAAACTGGGCTTATCTTCAACTGTTTATCGGGTCCTTCGCTTCGCGGATCTTTTTGGCCTTCTTTTTCATTCCGGCTTTTTACAAGTTCAACGTCACCACGATTTATGAATATTTAAAACACCGGTTTGGACCCGAGACGCAATACGCGGGCACTTGTTTCTTTTTTGTGACCAGACTTCTTGGTTCAGGCGTGCGGTTGACGGTGGCGTCAGCGGCGGTCGCGATTCTTCTCGGGTGGAGCCTGGTTCCCACCATCGCTCTGTTCGCGTTGATTGGAATTCTTTACATCGGTTGGGGCGGTGTTAAAGCCGTCATCTGGACCAACGTGTGGCAAACAACGACATTTGTGATCGGGGGAGTTGCGACAATTTTCTATTTATCGAGCCAAGTGGACGGCGGTTTTTCAGGTATTTTAAGTGCGGCCTCTCAAGCTGGGAAAATGAAAGTTTTTGATTGGGGACCTTCCATCCATGACACCGATTTTTTCAAACAGATTTTAACCAATCCCAATATTTGGTGGCTTGCGATCTTAAATGGATTTGTCGGCTCGGTGGCTGCTTATGGGACCGATCATGAATTAATGCAGCGGTTATTAACGCTGGAAACTCGCGAGAAAAGCCAGAAGACCACGCTTGCCACGCCGTTGGCGGGGCTTTTCGTTTTGTCTCTTTATCTTTTAATCGGATGCGGCTTGTTCGTTTTTTACCAACAACACACGGGCGCTCCTCTTCCTGCCAAGCTCGACGATATTTATCCTTTTTTCGCAGGCTCTCAAATGCCGGGTGTGTTAAGAGGATTAATTCTTTCGGTGGTTATCATGGCCAGTATCGATTCCCCTTTGGGTTCTTTGAGCGCATCCTTTGTGACCGATATTTATAAACCGTTGATCCGGAAGAACGAATCAGACCGGCATTATCTTTTGGTGGCGCGCCGGATGGTGGTGGTTTTTGGCGTGATCTTGGGATTCCTTGCTTATGCGTTTAGTCATCTTCAGAATTTTCTATGGCTGGCTTTTAAAATCGGCGGCGTGACATTCGGGTCTTTGTTGGGGATTTTCTTGTTGGGGATTTTGACTGAAAGGAAAAGCAACCACGCTAATATCGTCGCCATGGTGACGATGGCGTTGATCAACTTCACCTTGCTGATCATGACCGAAACCAAATTTTTTGTTGTGGGTTGGACCTGGTTAATCTTAATCGGGACCTTTGGGACCATGGGAATTGGTTATATACTTGGCCCCGTTATGGAGAAGAAAAATAATGTTTAAAAAATTCGGATTGTCCCTCGTGGGGATGGCGATTTTTATTTCTCCCGTATCCGCCAAAACTGATTTTGGAATTGATGTTTTAAAGAAAGAAAAATTTAAAACCTTAGAAGACGCGCGGATAGCGCTGATCACCAATCACACGGGAGTGGATAAATACGGCGCCAGCACGGTGGATATCCTTTCTCGCGCCCCGAACGTCAAGTTGATTTGTCTTTTATCGCCGGAACATGGGATCCACGGAACCGTCACGGCCGGCGAGTTGGTTGAGAATTCAACTGACGTCACCACGGGCGTCCCTGTTTTCAGCCTTTACGGAAAATCTCCCCGACCCACGGATGAAATGCTGGCGGGGGTGGATACGATTGTTTTCGACATCCAAGACATCGGCACCCGGTTTTACACGTATATCACCACGATGGGCATGGCCATGGAAGAAGCCGCAAAAAGAAAAATCCGTTTTGTCGTTTTGGACCGGGCGAATCCCATTCGAGGGGATGTGGTTGAAGGCGATATCTTGGATGCGGACATAAAAAGAATGACGGGGTATTTTTCGATTCCCGTCCGACACGGCTTAACGGTCGGAGAATTGGCCCAGTGGATGAACGCCACTCAAAATTTAGGCGTTTCTTTAGAAGTGGTTCCCATGAAAAATTGGAAACGGGACCAATGGTTCGATCAGACCGGTCATGATTTCATTCCCCCTTCTCCCAACATCCCCAATTTAACTGCGGCGTTGCTTTATTCGGGGGTGGGTAACTTTGAAGCCACCAACATAGCTGTGGGCCGGGGAACGGCGATCCCTTTTGAGGTATTCGGGGCGCCCTGGTTGGACGGCAAAGCTCTTTGCGCTTTTCTCCGGCAAAAAAATATCGCGGGCGCCGCTTTCGAAACCATTCAGTTCACACCGGATAAGGATATGTACAAGGGAGAAAAATGCAACGGAGTCCGGGTGATTGTGACAAACCGCAATCACCTCCGGCCCTTCCAAATTTTTCTCGCTTCCTTCTTTTATATGTACGCCAATCACCCGGAATTTAAACCGATTTGGGAGGAAGTCCGCGTTGTCACCGGTTCCCCCAAATTGAAACAAGCCATTGATGAAGGCCGGAGTTATGAGGAAACATTTCCTCTGTATGAGCCGGTCGGAAAAGATTTTGTGGAGAAGGCCAAATCTTTTTATCTCTACCCTTAAAGGATATTCATTCCCCGCCCTGATTTGTCATAATCTGGCCCATGAAAAAAATATCACTCGCCATCGCTTTTTTAAGTTTTTCCCTCTCCCCGGTTCTGGCCACCACCATTGAAATCAGTCCGAGCACTTTTGATTTCGGATGGGCTCCCGACAACGCCAAAATCAGCGGCGACTTCACCGTAAAAAATACCTTGGGAGAATCGGTCCCTCTCACCTCGGTCCAACCCAGCTGCGGATGCACCGCCACGGATTTCACGCCGGAGAGTTTGGGGTCGGCCCAAGAAAAGAAAATCAGCATCACTTTTAACACGCGCGGCTACTCGGGAGTTAAATTCAATAAATCGGTTCAAGTAAAAGCGGGCCAGCCCGAGGAAGAATTCACCGTCCATATGGCAGGCTACGTGAATGATCCCAACGCGAAAATTATTCCTGACGGAAATGGGATTGCCGCCTTTGCTCCGGGATCAAGTGATAAAAAAACCATCGCGATTCTCAATAAATCCAGTGAGACCGTTAATTTTTCAATCGTTCAGCCCAGCGCTGCCTGGGCGAAAACAAAATTTTCAAAAATGAGTATTGAACCCGGCCAGTCCGTGGACCTCAATATTAACGTGGACGGTTCGCTGGAAGCCGACCGGCAAACGTCTTTAACTCTGGAAGTTAAAGGCGACACGCTCACTCAACGTTTGACGGTCGCGATTAATACCGGCACCTCCCCTGAACCTTATCGCCGTATTCGGTCCGCTCCCAAAGCCCCTTCGTCGCCTAAGACCCCTGTCGAGAAAAAGTGATTCGGAAAATATTTTTCCAGGGAGCAGGGCTTCTGCTCATTGCTTTTTTTCTGGGGACCCTCCGTCCCAACTTTCCGCAAGGAATCTCCTGGTTTGGAAAATGGCCCACGTCTTCCACCAGCGCGGAAGCCGCTTACAAAATGGTGGCCAAGCCCGGCGATCCCTCTTTTATTTCTCTTTCAGACGCGATAAAAATGCATGAAGATAAAACGGGCATTTTTTTGGACGCTCGAACTCAAGAGCTTTTTGGCCAAGGGCACATTCCCGGTGCAAGAAACCTTCCTTTTTATGAAATCGAAACTTTCCAAGAAAAAGCCCTCGAAGGCGCCTCAGAAGACACCCCTCTCATCATTTATTGTGAAGGGATTGGTTGTGAACTCAGCTTCTTCTTAGGTCGTGAGCTGACCGCCTCCGGATACAAACAAATCCATATTTTTTACGGTGGATATCCTGAGTGGGCCGATACTGGTTTGGCGGTCGAATACTGATGTCGCGAATAAAACTATCTCAGGTGGCTCTGGCAGTGCGGATAATTTTGGCGGGAATTTTTATTGTCGCGAGTATCTACAAGATTATTTCCCCGGGCGCGTTCGCGCATCAGATTTATAACTATAAGATTCTCCCTTCGGGGTTAATTAATCCCATCGCTTTAAGCCTGCCCTGGCTTCAGCTGTTTTGCGGGTTGGCCATTCTAATTAACAGGTTTGAATATGGCGCCGTGGTGTGGGTGACCCTCATGCTTCTTACTTTCCAAGCGGCGGTGGCCTCGGCGTTGGTCCGCGGGCTTAATATTTCCTGCGGATGTTTTAAAAGCGGCGGATCTCCCGCCACGTGGCTTACTTTCGGGCGAGATTCTTTGATGCTCATGGCTTCGCTTTTTTATTCGTGGTGGGTGCTGAAAGGAAGGGCCCGTGCAACTCACTGATCTCGGAAAAGATATTCGCCGGATTTTACTCGAACATTGGACCCTTGCTGAAATTGAAGACCGGTTATCGGACCCCGAATATTTCTTTGAGCAAGTTGTGATTCCGAGGCTGGCTTATCTACGCAGATCGGGAGAAGATATTCCCATGCTCCGGATGGGGCGCATGCAGGACGGAAGCTTTAGGATTTTCCTTAATCCTTAAAGAAACGAATGAATCGTTTCCCCCAGCCGAGCGATACCGGTTTCAATCGCCTCATCTGTTGAGTTGGTAAAGTTTAACCGCATCGTATTTTCCCCGCCTCCATTTGCAAAGAAAACCGATCCATCCACAAAAGCCACGTTTTTCTTCAACGCTTTCTTGAAAACCTGGGCGGCCGCGAGTCCTTTGGGAAGTTCACACCAAACAAACATGCCCCCTTGGGGTTCGAAGCATTTCACTTGATACGGAAAATGTTGACGAATCGCCGCCATCATCACTTCGGCCCGATGTTTATAATCCTTGATGATGAGCGGAATGTGTTTTTCCAACGAGCCGTTTTTACAATAGTGATGAACAGCAAACTGGATGAACGTGTTGTTCTGCAGGTCCGAAGCTTGTTTGGCATACACCAATTGCTGCACCACTTCTTTTTCCGCGACCATATAGCCCAAGCGGATGCCCGGCGAAAGAAGTTTTGAAAACGTCGACATATAGACGACGCCTTTCCCTTTGGCCAAAGAATAAAGAGAAGGAACAAATTCCCCTTTGAACCGAAGGAGACCATAGGGATCATCTTCGATGATGGGAATTCCTTTTTTACCGGCCATCGCAAGCAACGCTTTACGGCGCGCGAGGGACATGGTGATGCCCGTCGGATTTTGAAAAGTTGGAACTGTGTAGATGAATTTCACTTTCCGGCGGGCCAATTGTTTTTCAACTTCTTCGGGGCGCATCCCTTCTTCATCGATGGGCACGGTCACATAGGAAGGTTCGTAAGCATTAAAGCTTTGGATGGCCCCCAGATAGGTCGGGTTTTCAACCAGGATGGAATCTCCCGGCCCGATAAATATTTTTGCCAATAGATCCAATCCCTGTTGCGATCCATGGGTGAGAAGCATTTGTTCCGGAGCCGACTCAATCCCTTGCTTGCTGAGCCAACCGCAGAGATATTCCTTTAGTTTGGGATGGCCTTCCGTGATGTAATACTGAAGGGCGCGTGTTCCATCTTCACGAAATGTGTCTTGAACCGCTTTTTGAAATTCTTTCAGCGGAAACGTCACCGGCGCCGGCATTCCCCCCGCAAACGAAATGACCTTGGGCCGCTGCGCCATCTTTAAAATTTCTCTGATAATAGATGCGCGCATGTTTTTGGTGCGGTCGGCGAAGTGATAGGGGGTTTTCATGAGGGCGGTATCATATAAAAAAGGAAGGAGCGATCGCCTTTGGCGATCGCTTCCCCCCTTTTTTATGGGTTTGAACTATGATTTAGTCTTGGGTCGTGAAGTCGACGGTGGCTGTCCCTGTGTAGGGCCCCTTGCATTTATTGATTTGAAGCGTGACCTGTGAACCCCCTCCGGTGTTTTTCCCATCCTTGGTAGTACCATTCGCATCTGAGCAACTCCTAACCAGGCTGCCCGAGCCGAATCTGATGATCTTGGCTCCCTGATTGGTTGTGCACTCGCATACGAGGGCGAGCGCCTTCTGCGCCAATCCGGCCGATGCCAACAACAGCATAACAACTGCTCCTGCAACCTTTTTCTTTTCTATGAACATGTGTTTATCTCCTCATTTGCATCTATTAACGACAAAGATAAATGAATTCCCCGCGCGGCCTCCACGATGGTGGGCCACCAAGTTAAGAGCTCTCCATATTGGTACACCAATTTCTGTATGAGTTGCCGGGCCGGCTCTTTTTCCATGTTTTCCACGAGTTCAAAGAGGGTTAAGAGTGGATCCCGTTGCGCATTTTCGCGGGAAGATTCAATCAGTTTTTTTACCTCTCGGGTCCAGAAAGCCGGTGAACGAGGATGTATTTTTAAGAGGGCCTGATAGGTAGCGACAAGCTTACCAGATTCCATGGCCAGCGAATCCGCCAACAACCGCTGGAACTCTTTGCTTGGTAAAGAGGCGGCATCCATTAACAGTTTCCCAACCTCTTTAATCCGTTCCGAGACGCTTTCTTGTTTGGGATGTGGCGGCGTCTGTCCAATAATGTGCCGAATGGCTTTTTCCGGCGACAAGGGTTCATAACTTTCACTTATGTTCATGCTGGGTCGTTGCGGCGGACTGTGGACCGCTGTCCAAGGCAAAAATCCCGTCAGGCCCTCAGACGAGCACCAGTTGAGGATCTCTCCA
>CAZJOE010000069.1:0-7741 GCA_964547555.1 uncultured Elusimicrobia bacterium
CCCAGCGGTGGGATACAGGAGGCCGGACAACATCTTTAACGTGGTTGTCTTCCCCGCTCCATTCGGCCCTAGAAACGCCACCAGCTCTCCGGGTTCAATGGAAAAACTAACCCCTTTAACGGCGTGAACGGTTTTACTTTTCCGGTGAAACAACCCTTTCATCGAACCCCATAAACCTTCGGAGCGTTCGGATAGGTAATAATCTTTTTTCAGATTTTTGACTTGAATGGCTGGCATGGCTTACTCGTAATAAGGATTTTTGACGATGTAAATATTCAAATGTTTTGTTTTCACTCCCGGAACCAGTTCTATTTGATTCGATTCGAACGTGATGTATTGCCCATTGCGCGAAAAATCAGGATTGGCCAACGAGCCGTTCACAACTTTTACCCACCGGTCTAACTTAATGTCATAAACGATTAACCCATCTTCAACTATTTCCCCCTTAAAGATCCCCCGAAAAACAAAAGCGAGGAACCGGCCGTCGCCGCTCAGCGTGGGGCTGTGGGATTTTTCCGAGAACAAACCGGTGGTCAAAAGCGAAACGGCCCCTGAAGAACGGTTAAAAATATACAAATCGGTTTTGAAGAGAACTTCCATCGGCTTGGTTAAGTTCCGGGCGCGTCCTTCAAAGACAAGAACTCCTCCGTTATCGTCCATATCATACCGACCGATCGTAGAGTGATCGGAATTAAATCCACGACTTTGCTCATCGACTTGAATCAGAATCCTCTGCCGCCGATCCAACAAATAAAGGTGAGTCGCCAAAGAATCCAACGGAAGAAGCCGTATTAAATTGGTGGAGGCCGATTTAAATGCCACAAATCGGGCATTACGGCTCACCCGCGGATCAACGCTCTGCCGGTTCCCGGGATCGCCTTGTCCCAGCCATTCGGCGGAAGCGAGCGAAGGAGAAGGACGGCTGATGAGTTCGAGGGTGCGGGCCTCATGATCGAAAAGATAAACCTGACGGGTCAGTCCGTTCTTTAAACCGGGATAGACCGCGCCATTGGAAGTAAAAACCAAGTACCGGCCATCGGAACTGAAACTGGCATCCCGGTCTTCTCCATCCAACTGCTCCGTCTCCAATCCAAAATTCTGGATCGAACTTTTGTTGAGATAGCGGTCATAAATATAAATATCCGCCGTAACGGGACTTTCTCCTAACACCACAGACAACGGATACGATTGATAAACAATGTAACGACCGCCGCCACTAATAGAGGGACCCGAATTGGCCCTTTCAATCGGCGGTTCAATTTTTTTTGACGTCTGCTTGTTGCGATCAAAAATAAAAATGTCCCGGAACCTGTTGCGAGACGGGGGAATCAACTGGTCGCGCGACTCAAACACCACAAACCGTCCGTCCGTGCTGATCCGCGGCTTGTAATTGGTTCTCTCTCCAACAGTGCCAGAAGTTATCCCCAAACTAACGCATTCAATTTCAGAAGCGCCGGCTGGAACGATGAATAAAAATAAAAGTAGAAGTGCTTTTTTCATTCCGAGTGGATCCATTCCCAAGCGCTATCGTGTTTGCCCGCCTCTTCGGCATATTCCAAAAACTTGGCATAGAAAGGGTGGCGCCCGATGGTGCCGCTGTCTCCGATCACAATTAACAACCGTTTGGCCCGCGTCATACCGACGTTCATGCGGCGCGTATCGCTTAAGAAACCGACTTCGCCTTTGTCATTGCTACGGACGAGGGAGAGAACAATCACTTCTTTCTCGCGCCCCTGAAAACTGTCGATGCTGCCGATTTCCATTTCCCGGTTGGGAAGCGCCAGGCGCAGCTTCTTCACTTGGGCCACATAGGGAGAAAGAACCCCGATATGATTTCGTTGGATGCCCGTTTCCAATAGTTTGTTAATAATTTTCACGACCAGCTGCGCCTCCCCTTCATTCTCGCGACTTTCCAGAAGTTCATTCCATTCTTCTTCATAACCGGTGCCGGCGGTGTCGATGAACCGGAGCGCGGGTTTCAATAAATCGGATTTTTTCACGCCTTTAATATCCGTCATTTTATGGTTTTTCACCGATGGATCCGCAATCAACTTATCTTCGTAAAACTGTTTGGATGAAAACCCCATGATCGTTTCATGCATCCGGTATTGAATACGAAGCAGCGATTGATGCGTTTCCGGCAAATTTTTCTTAAGGCGATCAAAGAGCGTCGTCGAAAGGCCCGCCTCGGCGGCTTCTTGGGAATAAAGAGTGGGCGGAAGTTGGTTCGAATCTCCCGCGAAAATGGCTTTTTTGCCCAAGGTCAGCGGAACCCATGATAAAGGCTCTGCCGCCTGAGAAGCTTCGTCCATCACAATGACATCAAATCGTTCTTTCGCAAGCTGCCCCCCGACGCTGCCGTGCGTGGTCAGCACAACTTGGGCGTTACGAATAATTTCTCGACGAATGGCGAACTCCTGGTCGCGCGCCCCTTTCCAAAGCTGTTCGATGTATCGCCGGGCCTCATTTCGTTCCGAATTGGTAAGGCCGTCGCCCCGGTCCTGCCGGCGTCGCAATTGATTGATCAACCGGTGGCGTTCATCGTCCATCATTTTTATTTCGCGTTGGCCGGTGTGTTCCTGTTGTTGGGCGGCCAGCGTCACATGATGAAGCGCTTCCATCACGCGCGCCGGATGACCCACCCGGACAATCCGCAAATCATAAGGGAGCATCTTCTCGACCATATTGTCGACCGAGATATTGCTGGGCGCCGAAGCGAGAACGCGTTTGCGTTCTTTCACCAATTGCAAAATAATCTCAACCAACACGGTGGTTTTTCCGGTTCCCGGTGGACCGTGAATGATGGCCACTTCGCCGGCCGCCAAAGAATCTTTCACCGCTTCCACTTGAAATTCGTTTAAGCGCTGATTAACCAATTCTATTTTGGGGATTTTATCTTGACTGGGAGGTTTGATTCCAAGGCTCACGTCCCGGAGAAGAACCAGTTCGGGTTTGCCGGTGCGGTGAATTTGGCCGATCGCTTGGCGCATGCGCTTGTAGGTGGCGTCGGAGCCGAGCATATCGATCTGGCAAAGACCGCGGGGAAGAGGATTGGGCGGCGGCGCGCTGAGGGCAATCGTCACCTGATATTCACTCACATCATAAAGAGTACCGTCGATAGATTTAAGTTCCGATCCGGCAGGAAAAGAGAGCAGGACATTGTCGCCCTGGTTCATCGCATGAAAAGGCGTGAGGCCTTCGGTGATGACGTTCTGTCCCGTCACCGTCGCCTTCGAAAGAACCAGCAAAGGAATCCCGCCGGTGCCGATGTCCTCATCAATAATGGAAAGCCGCGTCACGGTTTTCCCCAACGATTCCCGCACCGCCAGCGAATGCCGCTCGAGGCCGCGCTTGTTCTCTTCCTTCTCCGCTTCGCGTTCGAGTTCAATGAGTTTTAAAAGTTTCTGAAAGTGGTCGTCGATGTTTATTGTCATGAGATGTGTTTACGAGGGAATAGAATAGTAAAATACCCGCACACAAAATACACGGAGGATCCTATGGCAAAAGAAAAAATTTCCAAAGAAAATTTTAAAAACGAACTAAAGGCGTTGGGCGGAGAGATTTCCAAGGCCGTGGGCGAGATGAAAAACAGTCCGGAATTTAAAAAAATAAAAAAAGATGTCTCCACCGGCTTTAAATCACTCGCATCCAGCCTTTCCAAAGCCGTGCAATCCGCTAAAGAAAGCCCCTCGGCTGACCGCATTAAAAACCGCTTTCAACGCGTCGTCAAAGCCGGCAAAAAAGAAGGCTTCGCCAAAGCGCAAAAAGCCGAAACCATGGCCACCAAGAAAATCAAAGAAGCCCGTACCATTCTCAAGGATCTCTCTCGAAAAATTAAATCTTGACAGCTTTTCCGGCATTGTGATATCAACCCTCACCTGGTGGAATTTATTTACCGGAGAAAATTGTGTTTTTTAAAAAAGATAGAAGCGTCCTTCCCGGGTTCGGGATATCGATGGGAACGACGGTGTTCATGCTGGGACTGGTCGTCCTCCTTCCTCTCTCCACCCTCTTCATTAAAACATCCACACTAAGCTGGGCTGAATTCATCGACATTGTCACATCCCCGCGGGTTCTGGCGTCCTTGAAGCTGACTTTCACCGCGTCTTTCGTGGCTGCCGTGATCAATTCCATTTTCGGGCTGATCGTCGCGTGGGTTTTGGTCCGTTATAATTTCCCCTTTAAAAAATGGATTGATGGAATCGTCGACCTTCCTTTCGCTCTGCCAACGGCAGTGGCGGGTATCACTCTTACAACACTTTATTCCTCTCAAGGCTGGATCGGAAAACCGTTAAGCGCCTTTGGAATCAAAGCCGCTTACAATCCGCTGGGAATCATTATCGCCCTCACCTTCATCGGCCTTCCTTTCGTTGTCCGCACGGTTCAACCCATCATTGAAGACCTGGATGCTGACATGGAAGAAGCCGCTTCCACACTGGGCGCCAACCGGCTCCAAACTGTTTTGAAAGTCATCTTGCCGCTCCTATCTCCTTCCATCTTAACGGGGTTCACGCTTTCGTTTGCTCGCGCATTGGGAGAATACGGCTCGGTGGTTTTTATCTCAGGCAACATGCCGATGAAAACTGAAATCACTCCGCTTCTCATCATGACGAAACTGGAACAATTTGATTATCCGGGCGCGACCGCTATTGCCGTGGTCATGCTGCTCGCTTCTTTCGCGTTGATCCTTCTTATTAACGTGCTGCAGTGGTGGAACCGCAGCCGACAAGGAGTCGCGTAATGGCCGGCGCTATTTCCCGCCTGGCGCACAAAACGCCCGGAGCACGGCATCCCAACTTGACCGAACCCAAATGGGTGAGAAATACATTAATTGGGATAGCGCTCTTTTACTTAACGTTTTTCCTGGTGATCCCGCTCGTGTCCGTTTTCTTTGAAGCCTTAAAAAAAGGATGGGAGTTCTATTTGAAATCGATCGTTGATCCCATCGCCTTTCAAGCCATCAAACTTACGGTTATTGTGACCCTCATTATTGTTCCGCTTAACATCGTGTTCGGGCTCGTATCGTCTTGGGCCATCACCCGGTTTAATTTCCGGGGAAAAACATTTCTCATCTCGTTGATCGATCTTCCGTTCTCGGTGTCACCGGTCATCTCAGGAATGATTTACGTTCTTATGTTCGGAGCTCAAGGATATTTCGGGCCCTGGCTTATCGATCATGACATCCGAATTATTTTCGCGGTACCGGGGATTGTATTGGCCACGTGGTTTGTGACGTTTCCCTTCGTTGCGCGCGAATTGATTCCGCTGATGCAAGCGCAAGGAACCGATGAAGAATTGGCGGGATATGTACTGGGCGCCAGCGGCTGGCAGATCTTTAAGAAAATCACGCTTCCCAATATCAAATGGGGTCTTCTATACGGAGTGATCCTTTGTTCGGCGCGCGCCATGGGAGAATTCGGCGCGGTGTCAGTGGTCTCGGGCCACATCCGAGGAAAAACAAACACCATTCCGCTGCATGTGGAAATTCTTTATAACGAGTACAATTTCGCCGGAGCCTTCGCGGTGGCGTCGATTTTGGCGTTTCTTTCCATCATTACGCTGTTCGTAAAAGGAATCATCGAAAAAAGAGCCCAGGTTGAATTGAAATCAGTGACAGAAACAGATGTATAAAGCACGTTCCTCCCCAAGTCGTACATTGGGGAGGCTAGGAGGGGTATAAATGGAACTTTCCATTTAATGCCGTAAACCGCCGACTCACCCTGTTCAAAGCATTAACAGGAAGGCCAATTAATACCCCTCCTAGCCTCCCCACTGAAATACGTGGGGAGGAATAAAAAAGGAAAAAACATGAGCATCAAAGTACAGAACCTCAACAAACGATTCACTGATGTTGCTGCTGTCGACAACGTTAGTTTTGAAATCGAATCGGGCGCGCTCGCCGCCCTGCTCGGTCCCAGCGGATCGGGCAAAAGCACCTTGCTTCGCATGATCGCGGGGCTAGAAATTCCCGACTCCGGCGAAATCCACATCACCGGGACTGATGCCACCACACGCACCGCCCGAGAGCGGAACGTCGGATTTGTGTTCCAGCACTACGCGCTTTTTAAACACATGACCGTGTGGGACAACATTGGATTCGGCTTGGACGTCCGGAAAACCCCCCAAGCGGAACGAGATGCCCGCGTGGCGGAACTCATCAAACTGGTTTCTCTTGAGGGACTTGGAAAAAGATTTCCTTCCCAGCTTTCCGGCGGACAACGCCAGCGCGTCGCCTTGGCGCGCGCCCTGGCACCCTCGCCGAGTGTTCTCCTGCTCGATGAACCGTTCGGTGCGCTTGATGCTAAAGTCCGCGAGGAACTTCGCGAGTGGATCGTCCGCCTGCACGATAAAACGCATGTCACCACCATCTTCGTCACACATGATCAAACCGAAGCCTTGGACATCGCCAAAAAGATTTTCGTCATGAACAAAGGAAAGATCGAACAGGAAGGAACGCCACTCCAAATCTTCGATCACCCCGCCAGCCAGTTCGTTGCCCAATTCGTCGGCGAATCCAACTTCATCGAGTCCGAAGTCACCGAAACCGATCTCGTTACGTGGGGTCCGTTCCGTTTCACCGTCCAAGGATTCAAACTCGGCGAACGTGTCCGGATTTATTTCCGCCCCCACGACGTCTACGTCAGCTCCGTCGCAGAAACCTTACAAGTGAAAGCAAAGATTCTGCGCACGCGCTTCCGCGGCGCCGCCATCGAACTCGTCCTCGCCTTGTCCGACCAAAAACAAATCATCGCCCACGTCCCCAAGGGAGTTTCCCTGGCCAGCAATTTCGACGAAGGCCGGGAAGTTTACGTCGGCATCACCGCTTATCAAACGTTTCCCGCCTAAAAAGGTCATAAAGGAGAAAAACCAATGGAAGATAACGACGTCCGCACAATGCAGGTGATTTATTTCGCGCAATCGCTGGGCGCAAGCTTTTTTGCCGGGGTGGTGGTGTATCTTTCACTGAAGGCTTTTCAAAGAGGAGTGGTTCCGACACCTCAACAACTGCAAATAGTTCAAATCCTTTCTTTTCTTCTGATCCTTCTAGCGGTCGCCGCTTACACCGGAGCCGTCATCCTCTTTAAAAAAATAATTTCCAAACCCATCGACTCCCCCACCCCCCAAAGCCTGTTCGCCCGCTTAAGAACCGCCTTAATTGTGCGCATCGCTTTCTTGGAAGGAGCCGCCTTTTTCGGATTGGTGGTACTTCTGCTCAGCGGAATGTTCGGCGTGTTAAGTCCTCACCCTCTTTATTGGTTAACCGGCCTCCCGTATTTCATCCTCTTGGTCTTCATCGCCCTAAACTTCCCCAACAAAACCAGGCTGCAAGAGATGCTCAACCGCTCCAAGTAATCTCTCTACCGTCAATGATTTGACATCCATAGTTTCAATTTTGTTCCATCCGTTCCCCTTCAAAAAAAATCCAAAGGAGAACACTTTTATGCGCAAAAAAACTAATGGAAAACCGGTCACGAATATCAACTTCAAGAAGGGAATTAATGCAGTTTTAGATGAAATCAGACATTTGGGCACTGACATAACGACCAAAGATGATTTTAGACGCTTTTCACTTACGCTTCTTAAAACTCAAGAAGATGTTCGCCACATTAAAACCGCGGTTGGAACAAAAGATGATCTAAGAAAAATCTCCCTTGAAGTTCTTAAAACCCAAGAAGATTTGCAGACCATAAAGGCCATTGTAACCTCCAGGAAAGGAATCAAATTGACACACAAAAACTAA
>CAZJOE010000070.1:0-7738 GCA_964547555.1 uncultured Elusimicrobia bacterium
AACCCTTCTCTCAAAAGATTAATTCCGATAAGCACATCGAATTCCCCTTTCCGCAAAGACTGAATGATCTGAATTCTTTCCAGCGCATCGATGTCGGAATGCATGTAGCGGACGCGAAATCCTTTATCGGAAAGAAAAGACGTCAGGTCTTCCGAGGTTCGTTTGGTCAACGTATTCACCAAGACTCGTTCGTTCTTTTTAATCCGACCTTCGATCCGCGCCATCAGATCTTTTATCTGGCCTTGCGACGGTTGAATGGTCACTTCCGGGTCGATCAAACCCGTCGGCCGAATGACCTGCTCCACCACCACGCCTTTGGCTTGTTCCAATTCATAAGGGCTGGGCGTCGCTGATACATAAACGATTTGGGGAACGGTCATGTTAAATTCTTCGAACTTTAACGGCCGGTTATCCATGGCCGAAGGAAGTCGAAACCCATAATCCGCCAAGGTTTTCTTGCGAGATTGGTCCCCCGCATACATCCCTCGGATTTGAGGGACACTTACATGAGATTCGTCGATGATGGTAATGAAATCTTTGGGGAAGTAATCGATCAAACAGCCAGGCCGCTCACCGGCGGCTCGCCCTGAAATATGGCGGGAGTAATTTTCAATTCCGTGGCAAAACCCCATTTCTCGAAGCATTTCTATATCATAACGAGTTCGTTGTTCAAGGCGCTGAGCTTCGAGAAGCTTTCCGTTGTTATTAAAAAATTCGAGGCGCTCTTTAAGCTCGGCTTCAATGCGAACCAAAGCCTTTTCGATGGTGGGACGTGTGGTGACGAAATGCTTGGCTGGATAAACATAGGCACGCTCTTTTTCAGAAATAACGTCGCCTGTTAATGGATTGATTTCCCGAATCTTCTCAATCTCATCTCCAAAAAATTCAACGCGCAGGGCCGTATCAAGATAGGCCGGGTAAATCTCAACCGTATCTCCTCGAACGCGAAATTTGGCCGGACCGAATTCAATTTCGTTACGAGTGTAATGAATGGCGATAAGCTCATCCAACATGGATTGCCGAGGATGATGGGTCCCCGCCTCGATTCCAACGCAAAGCTCTTTATATTCGGAAGGCGATCCCAAACCGTAGATGCATGACACGCTGGACACGATGATGACGTCATTGCGCTCCATCAAACTGGACGTCGCTTTCAAACGGAGACGATCAATGTGCTCGTTGATACTCGCGTCCTTCTCAATAAAGGTATCGGATTGCGGAACATAGGCTTCGGGCTGGTAGTAATCGTAATAGGAAATAAAATATTCAACGGCATTATTGGGAAAGAAAGCTTTAAATTCGGCGTAGAGCTGGGCCGCCAAAATCTTATTGGGGGACATGATCAAAGCGGGTCGGCCCAACTGAGCGATGACGTTGGCCATCGTGAAAGTTTTTCCCGATCCCGTGACTCCCAAGAGGACCTGGGCTTTCTTATTGGATTCAAGTCCGGCGGTTAGCTCTTTGATCGCGGCGACCTGGTCGCCGGCCGGTTTAAAATCGGAAACGATTTGATATTTATTCATCTGTTCAATATTACCACAGAGTTTTTCTTCAACATGTTCTATACTCTCGACTCTTAAACATGATCCCGTCAAAACCATCACAAGCCATCCCAACAGACGTTCTCGAACGGTTGGACCTGCAACTTTCCAATGAAAAAATGAATCCTTGGGGAAAAGTTGTTGCTGAAGACATCAAGAACCTGATCCGCCACGCGGGGCCTTCCGGAGAGATGTTTGAAAATGCCGACACCATTTCTGAAATCATCATCACCGCGCTTAAAGCCGCCCACTCCCAAATCGGCCGTGGCGATTTAAAACTCCTCAGCCGCTCTCTTCGCGAACTGCGTTACGCTTTTAAAATTTTTAAAACTTATAAAGGGACCAAGAAAGTGACTATGTTCGGGTCGGCCCGCACCAAACCGAACCATCCGGAATATATTCAAGCCAAAAAATTTGCCGCTCTGATCCGCAAAGAAGGATTTATGATTATCACCGGAGCCGGACCCGGGATCATGGAAGCGGGTAATGAAGGCGCCGGAGACAATGGAAGTTTCGGCGTTAACATTCGCCTTCCCTTCGAGCAACATCCGAATAAATACATCGCCAACTTGGCGACCTACATTGATTGCCGCTATTTCTTCACTCGCAAACTGGTCTTTGTTAAAGAAGCCAATGCCGCCGCGTTCTTTCCCGGCGGATTCGGTACGCTGGATGAAGCCTTTGAACTTCTCACTTTGATTCAAACCGGCAAATGCGATCCCATGCCGATTGTGTGCCTGGATACACCGGGAAGTAATTTCTGGAAATCATTTGAGAAAGTTATTATTTCCAAACTTATGAAACCCGCTAAAATTTCTAAAGAAGATAGGGATCTCTTTAAGATCACCACGTCCCCGGCGGACGCGGTCAAAGAAATTCTCCATTTCTACTCCAACTATCATTCGATTCGATATGTGGGGCCCAGCTTGGTCATGCGCGTCAATAAATTCATAACGGACACGCAGATTAAATATTTGAACAAAAACTTCCGCGACATTATTACGGGCGGCGTCTTCCAACGCTCCTCGGCGCTTCCCGAAGAAGGAAATCAACCTGATCTCGAACATCTTCCCCGCATCGTTTTCAATTTTAACCGGATCAACAACGGCCGCCTCCGGCAGTTGATCAACTTCATCAACAAAAAATGAGCCGCAGGCTTCGCCTGTCCTTCGCGACTTCCCTTCTCGTCTTCCTCACTCCCACTGTATTTGGCGAACTTGCCATTATTCCCGCCATGCCACTTCGGGGACGTCTTATTGTTTTGGATCCCGGTCACGGCGTCGTCAATTTTGATTCAGACATCATCAATCCTGGGAAGGTGAACAATTCCGGCCTCATGGAACATAAGCTCAACATGGAAATTGCCGAGAAACTGGGGCGGCTGCTTGAAAAAGAAGGGGCCAAGGTCATCTTCACGCGCACCACCTACGATTACTGGCGGGAATCCTATAGCACCGTGGAAGACAATAAGAACCGCAGTGAATTCGCCAATGAATTGAAGGCTGATGTTTTTCTAGCGATCCATTGCGATTGGCATCCCAAACGAAAGGTCCAAGGGGTGACGACTATTTATGAAAAACCAGAATCCAAACGTTTGGCGGAAGCCGTTCATAAAAACATGGTGAGGCGGCTTAAAGCGAAAGATCGGAAAGTGGTTTGCGATTCTTACACCGTTCTCGATGTCATTAAGATGCCCGGGCTCATCGTTGAATGCGGGTTCATGAGCCACCGGGAAGAATCCAAAAAATTGGCCCGCTCGGCTTACCAAACTCAAATCGCCGAAGCCATCACCAAAGGACTAAAAACTTACTTCGCGTCGTCGACATGAAAAAATATAAAACCGCTGCTTCCTTACTCTTCGTGGCTTCATTTATTTCCACGCCCGCTCAAACCGCGTCCAACGGACCCACTCAAATTTCCATCACCTTAACCGATGCCGATGATGACCGCGCCAGTACTCAAGGCGTCTTTGGCCCGGGTCCCGGATTTAATGGACAACTGTTGAATGATTTTCATTGGACCCTCGATTTGGACCTCGACGAATCAAAAACAATCAGTTCCATTTTGATTGAACACCAGAGGTCTGGCGAAGCATGGACAACCAGTTCAAGCCGGCGTTATGGGAAGGATTTGTATCCGCTCGTTGTTTACTGGGGCAGCACCCAACTGAATGAAAAATATGACGACGTAATGGGCCCTCTTCTTTTTGGGAAGACGACCTTGGCGATTTACGGCCAAATAGAAAGCCAATCTTTTTCCGGCGGAAGAATTTTCATTGAATTCTTAGATGGTTCCGTGGCAAGAGCCTCCATCCCAGCGGCCGATGTTTCCATCATCCCTCTTGATAGAACCGGCATGAGCTGCACCGATTCGGATCACGGGGCAGAATACGCTAAGCAAGGGACCATTCAATACACCACCCATGGCGGAGAACAGTTTTCATACAAGGACACTTGCATGAGTAACGGCCTCGTGGCCGAAGGGATGTGCGGCGGAACAGATCTCCAAGGCAAACAATTCGTGATCTCCCATGGAATTTGCGGGCATTCTTGCTGGGAGGGCGCTTGCGTCGGCGGAACAAGAGCGGTTGATTTTGAGGGGGACCTTGACCCGCTCGGGGCCGGATGGGAATTCCACTTTAACACCAAACGTCAACGAGGCATTGAGTACATTCAAATAATTTCCAAGCCATCCACTTACACGATTGAGAGTTATTTCAATGAAGCCTTTGGAGGATCGAATTACCCCGTGGAGGCCTATTACAACGGCGACATTTTATCGACGGGAAATGGCGGGAATTCTCATATTTTTGAAAGCGGCGACCACCTCATCACCATCCGACCTGCCTTCGAAAAGTCTCAATTTTCTGGTGGACATTTATGGATTGTCTTTACGGATGGGACGAGGTACGAAAGAGAATTAAGTCCTTTCTAGTGAAGGGCTACACAAACCAACAGTTGATAAGCGGTCCTTTCACCACTCCTTGAAGAACAGATAAAATTTTCCCCGCCGCCTCAGAAGGATTTCCATTCAGTTTCTCATAAGCCATCTTCATCCGCTCCAGCCCTGACGGATCCACCATGAAGCGTTTTAAATTATATTTTAACTCTCCATTTCTCAAATTCTTTTCTTCCAACACCAAAGCCGCGCCGGACCCTCCCAATACTTGAGCATTCGCGGACTGATGAGCTCCCGTGGCGTAGGGATAGGGAATTAAAATGGCTGGTTTTTTGACGGCCAGCAATTCTGAAATTGTGCTGGCGCCCGAGCGGCTGATCACCAAATCCGCGGCCGCGTAGGCTTTCGGCATCTCATGGCAATATCCTTCCACGTGAAACGGGAATAAAATTTTTGAATATTCTTGTTGAATCCTGTCCCTATCAGAAGCGCCCGTGAAATGAAGAATTTGGAATTGGGACGTGTGTTCGGTCAATTTGGAAAGGGCTTCCACCACCAGCGTGTTCATCGGTTTGGAGCCCATGCTTCCCCCAAAAACAAGAATCGTTTTCTTCAGCGGGTCCAATCCCCATGAGACCATCGCGGCGGCCCGTGAAGGAAGATCATTAAATTCAGGTCTTATAGGATTTCCGGTAAAAACCGCTTGCCCTTTAAAATGGCGTTCGCTGTCTTTAAAACTAACCGCTACTTTTTCTGAAAAAAAACTGAGCAAAAGATTGGCCAAGCCCGGTTTCAAATTTTGTTCGTGAAGGATGATAGGAATAAAGAGAAGTTTGGCGGCCAAGGCGGGAGGAACGGACAAATATCCCCCCATCACCAAGAGAAGTGCCGGTTTTTTCCGGGACAGAAAAATAAAAGATTCAATAAATCCAAGCAACAATTTGAAAGGAACCAAAATGTTTTTAAGCGCCAACCGGCGCTCTAAACCGGAAGCCGAAATGGCCACAAAAGGAATCGTTTCCCTTTCCAGAAGGGGAATAACGAAATCTTTCTTCCGGACTAAAAACTCAACAGAATTTCCCTCATGAATTAACGCTTTCGCGACGGCCAGCCCTGGATAAAAATGCCCTCCTGTCCCCCCCGCGGCTATAACAACCTTCATTTTTTACTCCTCCCCTTTTTCATTGGCGATTCGAGTTTGCCGGGATACATTCGCCAAGAGGCCGATAGAGGCCAAAGTGATGACCAAGGATGAACCGCCGAAAGAAATAAAAGGGAGGGGCATCCCTTTGGTCGGGAAAAGCCCGCTGGCCACGCCCATATTGATCAGCGCTTGCATGCCAATTGTTAAGCTGATGCCGGCCGCGGTGAGCCGCGCAAATAAACTTTTGGCCCCCATCGCAATTTTAAGGCCTCTCATACACAGGAAAAGAAATAAGGAAGCACAAAAAAGAGTTCCGATGAGTCCCAACTCTTCTCCAAGGACCGAAAAAATAAAATCCGTGTGCGCGTCGGGAAGGTTTGAAATTTTAATTTTTGAATTCCCCAATCCACGCCCGATGAGGCCGCCGGAACCCAAGGCCAAAAGGGATTGCACCAATTGATATCCACTGCCTTGAGCGTCTGACCAAGGGTTCAAATAAGCCGTCATTCGTTCCAATCGATACCGGACTTTAAAAATACTGATGGCCAACACCGGCAATGCGGCCAACGCCATTAAAAACAAATGGGTCCATTGCGCTCCGCCCAACACCAGAAGAGCCAGACAAACGCCTCCCATAAGAACAGGCGTACCCAAATCAGGTTCAATTAAAATAAGACCCAACAGAAGTCCGACCATTCCCAACAAAGGGACCAGTCCTTTTTTAAATTCCCGCATGCGGCTTTGCTTCCGGTCTAAATAATCCGCCACTGTGAAGATGATGGCGATCTTGGCCAGCTCCGAAGGTTGAAAACTGACGAAACCAAAGTGGAGCCATCTTTGCGCGCCCGAAATTTCCCGTCCGAAAAATAGCACCAGGACCAAGGACACAAGCGTGACTCCATACAACACCCGCGCTTTCGATTGGAAAAAATCGAGAGGGACATTGGCCGAAAAAAGAAAAGCGGCGACGCCGATGAGAGACCACATCACTTGTTTCTTAAGGAAAAAATATTGGTCGTGATACCGGGCTTCGGCAAAAAGCGCGCTCGAAGAATAAACCATCACCCAGCCAAAAACAATCAACCCAAAAACGCACAAAAGAATTCCTTCGTCCGGCCCGGCGCCCCGCCACAAAGACTTGAGCGAAAAAATCGAAAGCAATTTCCTCTCTTTCGCTTTTCTTTTGACGACGAACTGCACCCTCATGAAGGAAGCCTCCGAACCAGGTCCACAAAGTGAGCGCCCCGCTCTTCGTAGTTGTTGTACTGGTCGAAAGAAGCGCAGGCTGGGGACAAAAGGACCACGTCCCCCGAGGAAGCCACCCCTGTTGCTTTTTGAAGGGCTTGGCTTAAATCTTTTGAAAGCACGATGGGGGCCGATCCCTTTAAATCTTGGGCGATAATATTTTTTGACTCCCCATAGGCGACAACCTCTTTGACGTTCTTTTTAATCAACGGAATTAAAGGTTTGTAAGAAGAACCTTTGTGTTCCCCTCCCAACAAAAGAACGATGGGATCACGAAACGACTTAAGCGCGACGAGCGTGGAATCCACATTGGTGGCTTTCGAATCATTGACATAGAGAACGCCTTTTTTGCGCGCCACCACTTGAATGCGGTGAGGGACGCCTTTAAAAGTTCGAATTCCCTTTTTAATATCGGCGTCGGAAACTCCCAAGGCTTGGCAGGCGCCGGCGGCAGCCATGGCATTTTCGATATTGTGATTCCCCGGTAACGGCGTCAGAACCCCGAACCGCCGAAGTCCTGAGGAAGGAAAAGGAATTTTTCGAGCGGAAGTTTTTTTAACAAGGGACCGGCACCATTTATCATCCTTGTTATAAACGGCGGCGTCTTTCCGATTCATATGGATAAGAATCCGGCCTTTGGCCGCCGCATAATTTTTCAAGGTCTTGTGCCGAGCCAAATGATCCGGAGTCACATTCAAAAGGACTCCCACATGGGGATGAAACGTGTGGTGCGCTTCCAATTGATAGCTGGAAACTTCCAAAACTAAAAATGTTTTTGGAGTCATTTTCTCTACCAACTCTGAAAGAGGCGTTCCAATATTTCCCCCCACCAGAACGGGTCGGCGTGACGACTGAAGAATGTGTCCAATCATCGCCGTCGTGGTGGGTTTTCCATTGGTTCCCGTGATTG